>NZ_JALKFU020000509.1 GCF_023242965.2 Frankia sp. AgKG'84/4 | reverse complement strand
GCCCCGGATCCCGCACCCGGCCGCCGTCCTGGCTGCCGCCGGCCCAGAACCCGCCGCCGGGCCGGACCAGTGGACCCGGGCGCGCGGGTGCCGGTCCGGACCAGACCCAGATGTCCCCCGGCGGCGCCGAGCTGCCCGCGACCGCGATGCACAACGCGCAGTTCGACGGCAGCGGCGGCTACCCGGACACCGGCTACCGCGAGGACAAGACCGGCTACGGACCGGGGCGGGGCTACGGCCAGGACGCCGGCTACGGCGAGACGGCCTACCGGGGCGGCGACGACGCGCGCGACCCCGGTACTCTCTACCAGCCCGGCGCGCAGGCATGGTCCCGTTCGTCGGGCGGTGGCGCGGCCGACGGGGCCTGGTCAGGCCGGGCCGCTGCCAGGCGCCGGCCCGAAGGCTCGCCGCGGCTGTCCCTCCCGCTGCCGGTCCTGCTCATCTTGTTGATCCTTACGGTCGCCATCACCGCTTTCGTGACCAATCGCCTCTTCTCAAGTAGCGGATCCGAGTCGAACTCGGCGGCCAGTCCACCAGGTGTGGTGTACGCCGTCCCGTTCGGTGCTGGAATCGTCCACGACAGTGCAGGGTCGGCGGTCCCCGACGCGGGAGGGGCGACGGCAGGGGAGTTCTCGTGACCGACGCGACGGAGATGTACACCCCGGACGCGGCTCCGCAGCTCATCGGCGGCCGCTACGAGCTGGGTGGCGGCATCGGCTATGGCGGCATGGCCGAGGTCTACAAGGGCCGCGACATCCGGCTCGGCCGCGAGGTCGCGGTCAAGACCCTGCGGGCGGACCTCGCCCGCGACCCGACCTTCCTGGCCCGGTTCCGGCGCGAGGCCCAGTCGTCCGCCTCGCTGAACCATCCAGCGATCGTCTCGGTGTACGACACCGGCGAGGACGTCATCAACGGGACGCACATCCCGTACATCGTGATGGAGTTCATCGAGGGCCGGACCCTGCGCGACGCCCTGCAGGCGGAGGGCCGGTTCACCGAGCGACGCGCCATGGAGATCACCTCCGACGTCTGCGCGGCGCTGGACTACAGCCACCGGATGGGCATCATCCACCGGGACATCAAGCCGGCCAACGTCATGCTGAGCCCGGACGGCTCGGTCAAGGTGATGGACTTCGGCATCGCCCGCGCCACCACCGCCACGTCCTCGACGATGACGGCGACCGCAGCCGTGATCGGCACCGCCCAGTACCTGTCCCCCGAGCAGGCCCGGGGGGCGCGCGTCGATGCCCGCAGCGACGTCTACACCACCGGCGTGCTGCTCTACGAGCTGCTCACCGGCTCCCCGCCGTTCCGCGGCGACAACCCGGTCGCGGTCGCCTACCAGCATGTCCGGGAGGACCCCGACCCGCCGTCGGCTCACGACCGGGATATTTCCCCCGAGGCCGACGCGATCGTCCTCAAGGCCATGGAGAAGGACGCGGACGATCGCTACCTCACCGCGGGTGAGATGCGCGACGATCTGGAGCGGGCGCTGGCCGGGCGGCGCGTGCAGGCGATGATGGGAGGCGGTGGCGCCAACGGTGCCGCCACCACCCTCGGCCCCGCGGCCGCCACCGGCACGGCCGTGCTCGGCCGCGGTGACCGCGCCGGCTATCCCACCCGGGACCGCTACCCCGACGGCCCATATGACGACGCGACGGCCCTGCGCGGCGGCGAGCCGTACGACGACGGCCGTTTCGGCACCGGCCCGTTCGACCGCTACGACGTCACCGGCGCGATCGACCGCAACGCGCTGCCCGCGCCGGAACGCACGCAGACCTGGAAGTACATCCTTGCCGGCCTGGGCATCGTCGTCGTGTTCGTCGCGGTCGTGCTGCTCGCGACCACCTTCCTGAGCAACGGCGGGAACAACAACACCGCCAGCGGGTTCACCGTGCCCAAGGGCCTGGTCGGCCAGAGCCAGGAGGTGGCGCAGGCGCGGCTGCAGAGCGCCGGCTACACCGGCAAGCCGACCATCGTCGCGGTCGACGCGCCGGACCAGGCGGGCCGCGTCACCAAGGTCGACCCGGGCGAGGGCAGCAAGGTCGCCGCCGACGGGATGATCACCCTGTCGGTTGGCAAGGCCGCCGGCGACGTCACCATCCCCCAGGACATCGTCGGGAAGTCGCAGTCCGAGGCCGAACAGCAACTGCGCGCCCTCGGGCTGACCCCGACCTCGACGCAGTTCTACAACGCGACCAGCCACGGCGTCGGCACGGTCGACAGCACTGACCCGCAGGCCGGCAGCGCCGTGAAGCCCAATGCCACGGTGACTCTGAACGTGGTCAGCGCGATGGTCAACGTCCCGAGCGTCACCAACCGCACCGTCGACAGCGCGGTCGCCGAACTCGGCCGGTGGGGCCTACAGGCCGCCCAGCAGTCCGTGGCGAACAACAACGTGGCGCCCGGGACCGTCGTCGATCAGTCGCCTTCCGGCGGCAACGTCCGGCGCGGGTCGACCGTCACGCTCTCGGTCGCCGCCCAGCTCCAGACCACCGCGCCGCCGAGCCCCACCCCGACCCAGACCCCCGACCAGGAGCCGACCCAGCCGCCGGAGAACACGCCGACCCCCTCGGCGTCGGTCAACCCGAGCCCGACGACGTCCGCCTCGACGGGCCCGCTCGGCCTGGGCGGCAGCAGGCGTCCCATCACCGGGACTGGCGGTGGCGGTGGTGGCGGTGGTGGCGGGCAGGGCACCTAGGAAGTCCGAGCCGGGAAGGAGGACCTGATGCGGATCCTGGTCGTCGACAACTACGACTCGTTCGTGTTCAACCTGGTGCAGTACCTGGGCCAGTTGGAGACCGCGTGCGTCGTCCGGCGCAACGACGAGGTCACGCCGGACGAACTGGCCGGCCTCGGCGTGGACGGCGTCCTGCTCTCCCCCGGACCGGGCACGCCGGAGGCCGCCGGCGTGAGCATCCCGATGGTGCGGGCCTGCGCCGGGCGCCGACTGCCGCTGCTCGGCGTGTGCCTCGGACATCAGGCGATCGGGGTCGCCTTCGGCGCGACGGTCGACCGGGCCCCGGAACTGCTGCACGGCAAGACCTCGCAGGTCCGCCACGACAAGGTCGGCGTGCTCGCCGACCTGCCGTCGCCGTTCGTCGCGACCCGCTACCACTCGCTCGCCGTGGAGGAACGGACCCTCCCGCCGGAGATCGAGGTCACGGGCCGCACCGACAGCGGGGTGGTGATGGCGCTGCGCCACCGCGAGCTGCCGCTCGAGGGTGTGCAGTTCCATCCCGAATCGGTGCTGACGCAGGGCGGCCATCTGATCCTCGCCCGCTGGCTGGAGCAGTGCGGCGACGGTGGTGCCGCCAGCCGGCTCGCGCCCGAGCTGTCCGCCGAGGTCGAGACGCTGCGGGCAGCGGCCTTCGCCTGAGTCCCGCCCCGCCCCGCCCGCCGCGGTGCGGCGTCGCGTGGTGTGGCCGTGGCGCGGCGCGGAGCCGGTGCCGGATTCAGCCGCCGGGGGCGGAGGACAGGGTCAGCGGGCCGTCGTAGGCGGGCAGGCGGGCGTCCGCGGTCTCGGTGATCCGGTAGCCCAGCCCGTACGCGGCCACGTACTGCTGGTAGATCCGCACCTGGGGGTCGTCGCCGAGGCGGGCTCGCAGGGCTGCGGCCCCGCCGATCGCGGTGATCCGGAACGGCGGGGAGAACACCTCGCCGCGCAGAAGCAGCGTGTTGCCGACGCAGCGCACCGCGGTCTGCGCGGTGACCCGCCGATCCATGATCGTCATTGCCTCGGCGCCGCCGGCCCACAGGGCGTTCACGACGGCCTGGACGTCCTGCTGGTGCACGACGAGATCATCCGGGCCCGGTGCCCGCACACCGGGCGGGAAGGGCCCCCGCCGTCTGGCCGGCGGCGCGTCGTCCAGCTCCACGGTCACGGCGGGCCCGTGCACCGCAGCGCGGCCGGTCGGCCCGGCCAGCTCCCGGACCAGCCCGCCGGCGGCCACCTCCGCCGCCCCGGCCCGACCCGGACC
>NZ_JALKFU020000508.1 GCF_023242965.2 Frankia sp. AgKG'84/4 | reverse complement strand
GGCCGGCGGCCCGCTGCCGGCGGCACCGGCCGCCCCGCGGCGGACCCGCGACTCGCTGCTCGCGGACACCTCGGTGGCGCTGGCGACGCTCGTGCCGCTCGCCCTGCTGCAGAACATCGACGTCGTGATCGTCGGCTGGCGCAACCCGCAGGGCGCCGGCAGCTACGCCGCAATCTCCACCGCCTGCAAGATCCCGGTGTTCATCGGCCTGGCGGTGGCGAACTACCTGCTCGCCGAGGCGGCCCGCCGGCGCCGGGAAGGCCGGCCCGCGGGCCGGGCCCTCGCGATGGCGCTGGGGATCGTCATCGCCCCCGGCCTGCTGCTGGCGCTGGCCGGCGCGGTCGCGGGCCACCTGCTGGTGTCGACGCTGTTCGGGCCGAAGCTGGCGACCGACGCGGCGGCGCTGCCGGTCCTCGCACTGGCGACGACCGCCCTGTCGGTCACCCTGCTGTTCGCGTCGTACCTGCTCGGCGCCGGCACCCGGCGGATCGTCTGGGTGCTCGCCGTGTGCACTCCCGTGTCCGCGGTGATCCTCGTGCTGGCCGACGGCCGCATCATGCTCACCGCCGCCGCTCTGCTGGGTTCCCAGGCGTTCACCGCCGTGATGGCGGGATCACTCGTCGTCCGCCTGCACCGCAGGGACCGCGCGGCGAACCCGGACCGCGCGGCGAACCCGGACCGCGCGGCGAACCCGGACCGCGCGGCGAACCCGGACCGCCGGGACTCCGACCGTCCGGACTCCGATCGTCCGGACTCGGGCCGGCAGCATGCCGACCAGCGGTCTGTCTACGCTCAGACCTCCGGGTATCACTACTACGACCGTCGCAGTTCCGGCCGCTGGAGTTCCGGCGGCGCGGACACCGACTCTCACGTCCCCGACCGCGAGGACCCCGACCGGTGGGGCCGCGGCCGGAACGAGGCTGGGATACTCATCGAGCGCTCCCGCGGCTGACCGCGGGGCACGCGCGGCGCTCCGGGGCGGTTCCCGGGGCCGTGGCCATCAACGATGAAGGGCTCGGCACACATGGGCGTAACAGTCGAAACCCTGTCACCCGGGGACGGCACGACCTTCCCCAAGAAGGGTGACACGGTGACGATTCACTATGTCGGCACGCTGCGCAGCGGCAAGGTCTTCGACTCGTCGCGGGACCGCGGCGCCCCGTTCACCACCGAGATCGGCGTCGGCCGGGTCATCCGGGGCTGGGACGAGGGCGTTCCCCAGCTCTCCCTGGGTCAGAAGGCCGTCCTGACCATCAGCCCCGACTTCGGCTACGGGCCGGCGGGCTTCCCGCCGGTCATCCCGCCGAACTCCGAGCTGCTGTTCGAGGTGGAACTGCTCGGCATCAACTGACGCCGGGTGCGGCGCCGAGGCCCGGCAGCGCGCCGGGCCTCGGCGAAGCTCAGGACAGCCGGCGGATCCGCCAGCAGCTCAGCCCGGCGAGGCCGAGGGCGACGGCGAAGAACATCGCTGTCTCGATGCCCTGCAGCGGCCAGTAGTGGCTGGCCGGGTGGTAGGTGAAGCGCTGCCGGTAGTCCCCCGCGGCGAGCGCGGCCGCGCAGGCCTGCCGCGGGTCGGTCGCCGCCGCGGGGCTCGGCGGCGCCTCGACCGACGTGGGCAGGCAGTCCGCCAGCGACGACGACAGTGATCGGACGTCGTGGCCGTCGGCGTCGACGGTCCGTGCCGCCAGCCGCCAGCCGCCGGGCCGATCGAACTCCACCAGCAGTCCGTCGACGTGGCCACCGGGCCCCGGTGGGCCGGAGCCGCGGAAACCCTGCAGAGTCGATTCGGTGATCGCGACGTCGGTCCGGCTCGGCGCGACGAGATGCGGCCGCACCAGCAGTGGCACGGCGATCTGGACGGCGATGAAGACGCCGAGCGTCACGGCCATCGCGGGCACGGTGCGCCGCACGAGGATCCCCGCGGTGACGCCGAGGGCGAAGGCGAAGGCGGCGTAGCCGATCGGCACGACACCCCGCGCGTCGAAGATCACCGGTGTCACGCGGGCCTGGGTCAACAGGCCGCCGTTGCCCTCGCCGGCGGCCACGGCCCGGTCGATCGGGGCGCACCACCAGGTCACCGCGAGGCTCAGGGCGCCCGTGGCGACCATGGCGCCGAGCCCGATGAGGCCGAGCTTGGTCACCAGCCAGCGGGTCCGGGTGACGCCCTGGTTCCAGGCGAGATGATGCGTCCCGGCCTCCAGCTCGCGGGCGACCAGCGGCGCGCCCCAGAACACCCCGATGATCGCGGGCAGCGCGAGTACCGCGAGGACGCCGACGAGGTACGCCCAGCTATCCGCGCGGTCGTTGGTGGCCTGGTTGAGGAAGTCCTCGGCGGCGGCGCTGGAAAGCTGGGCCAGCCGCGGACCGGTGGCCGCGAGCCCGACGGCGAGGACGAGCAGGGCGCCGAGGATCGTCGCGGCCTGCAGGCGCAGCTGGCGCCAGGTCAGCCAGCTCATCGGACGGCCGCCAGCTGGTGACGGGCGTCCGGCTCGGTGGGGCGCCGACTCATGTGGGTGAGCACGAGGTCCTCCAGGTTCAGCGGGGTCGCCGTCCAGGCGGGGTCGCGGATCGGCACCTCGGTGCGGACCACCAGGGTGCTCTGCCGCTCGGTGTGACTGGCGGAGAGGACCTCCAGGCCGGCGGGCAGGTCCGCGGGATCGCACCGGGGGCCGGTCAGCCGGTGATGGGTGGCCAGGAGCTGCTCGATCTCGCCGGCGATCGCGACACGCGAGGCGACGAGCACCACGAGGTGGTCGCAGGCCCGTTCCAGGTCCGAGATCAGGTGGGAGGACATCACGACGCTGAGACCGTGCTCGGCGACCGCCTCCATCAGGTCCTGGAGGAACTCACGGCGGGCGAGTGGGTCGAGGCTGGCGACCGGCTCGTCCAGGATGAGCAGCTTGGGCCGTTTCGCGATGCCGAGGGTGAGGGCGAGCTGGGCCCGCTGACCGCCGGACAGCGCCCCCGCCCGCAGCGCCGGGTCCAGCCCGAGGCGGGCGATCCGATCGCGCGCCACCGCGTCGTCCCAGCCGGGGTTCAGGCGGGCGCCGAGCCGCAGGTGATCGGCGACGCTCAGTGAGGTGTAGACGGGGCTGCCCTGCGCGACGAAACCGACCTTGGCGAGCTGCGCCGCGCCGCTGCCGGGGCGTCCGCCGAGGACCTCGATCGTGCCCACCGTGGGCGTGATCGAGCCGACAGCCATGGTGAGCAGCGTCGACTTTCCGGCGCCGTTGGGCCCGACGAGCCCGACGACGCGCCCGGCCGGCACGTCCAGCGTGCAGTTCGCCAGCGCCCAGCGGCCCCGGTATCGCTTGCCCAGGCCACGGGCCTGCAGAAGGGCGCTCACGCGATGTCCTCCACCGAGTCGTTCGCCGCGGTGTAGTAGTCCGAGGCGGAGCGGTAGTCCGGTTCGGCGGTCGCACTCGCGGCCTGGCTCGCCGCGCCAGGCTCGGTGGCAGTCATGCGAAAGGTGGCCAGGAACAGGGCCTCGATGCTTTCCTCGTCGAGCCCAGCGCGGCGCGCCCTGGCCAGCCAGTGCCGCAGCTCCGTGCGCAGCGGCCCGTGCGCGGCGAGGGTGGCGTCGGCCAGCGTCCGCGTCACGAACGTGCCGACGCCCGGCCGGGCGGCCACGAGCCCGTCGTGCTCGAGCTCCCGATAGGCCTTGAGCACGGTGTTCGGGTTGATCGCCAGCTTCGCCACCACGTCCTTGACGGTCGGTAGCTGGTCTCCCTCATGAAGTAGTCCCAGCAGCAGCGCCTGCCGCACCTGCCTGACCACCTGCAGGTACGGCGAGACGCCGGAGCCCGCGTCCAGGTGAAACTCGATCATCAACACCCCCATTCCTCTAGTTGACTAGCACTATAGGACACTGGGTGGATAGCCGACCAAGGAGAGTCTCCCCCACGACACCTGCCGCAGGGGCCGAGGGGGCCGCAGGGGCCGTGGGGGCCGTGGGGGCCGTCCGGCCGGCGCGGCCCGCGCGAGG
>NZ_JALKFU020000507.1 GCF_023242965.2 Frankia sp. AgKG'84/4 | reverse complement strand
CTGGAGCGGCGGGACGCTCGCCCCGGCGTGCACCGCGCTCGCCCTGGTCGGGCTCGCCGCGGCGGTGGCGATCGTGGCCACCCGCCGCGTTGGGCGCACCGTGGTCGGCGTGCTGGCCCTCGCCGCCGGGATCGGCATCATCTACCTGGCCGGGCGGGTCGGGGCCGATCCGCTGGCCGCCGCGCGGGCTACCGACACGGTCGCGCAGTTCTCCCTGGGCGGCCGGGCGGACATCAGCGAGGTGCGCGGCACGGCGGCGCCGTGGCTGGCGGTGCTCGGCGGGGTGCTGCTCACCGCCGCCGGCATGCTCGCCGCCGTGCGCGGCCGGCGTTGGCCGGCGATGTCCGGCCGTTACCAGGCCCGCGATGCCCGGCCCGTGGACGCTTGGGACGCGATCGAGCGGGGCCACGACCCCACCTGATCATCGGACCCCACCCGTCGCGACCGGCGCCGCCGGACGGTCGGCGACCGCGGGCTGCCGCGGCTGCGGCGTGAGCGCGCCCAGCAGCTCCCGCTGCCGCCGCAGATCCGCCTCCAGCAGGGTCATCAGCGCCTCCATGCGCGCCAGGGCGCGATCGAGGCGCGCCAGCGGTTCATCCCGCCATCCATCGAAGGCAGGCGGGGCGTCCGTGCCACGGACGGCGACGGGCCTGACCGGAGGCGCCCAGCTCGAGCGCGGCGGAACGGAGGAACGGCGAGTGTCCATGCGAACTCCCTGGTCTCGAACGCGTGTTCGACTATAGGGCATCGTGAGGGGCGCGGCCAGGCCGGCGGGCGGACCGGCGCGTCGCCCCACCGCGTTCGGGGTAGACGGCTCGTCTCGCAGGCGGCGGCATTCGGTCGCGGGTCGTAGCCGGGTGTGGGTGCCTCCAGCCCAGGGCAGCGACCTGGCCTACCATCGGCGGCATGACCGCGACAGCCGCGAGCGCGGGTCGGAAGAACGTTCTCGCCGAGATCCTCGACGGAGTCCGGGCCGACCTGGCCGCGCGCGAACAGCAGACCAGCCTCGCCGACCTCAAGCAGCGGGTGGAGCGCGTCCCCGACCCGCGCGACGCGCTCGCCGTTCTGCGCGACGCCCCGGTATCGGTGATCGCCGAGGTCAAGCGCCGATCCCCATCCAAAGGCAGCCTGGCGGCGATCGTCGACCCGGCCTCCCTCGCCCGTGACTACGAGGCCGGCGGCGCCGCGGCGATCAGCGTGCTGACCGAGCAGCGCCGATTCGGCGGCTCGCTGGCCGACTTCGACGTCGTCCGGCGCGCGGTCGACGTCCCGCTGCTGCGCAAGGACTTCATCGTCTCGCCCTACCAGGTGTTCGAGGCGCGGGCCCACGGCGCGGACCTGGTGCTGCTCATCGTGGCGGCGCTGGACCAGCCCCGGCTGATCGGCCTGCGCGAGCGGATCGAGTCGCTGGGGATGACCGCGCTCGTCGAGGTGCACGACGAGATCGAGCTGGCCCGGGCCGTCGACGCCGACGCCCGCCTGATCGGCGTGAACACCCGCGACCTGCGCACCCTCGAGGTCGACCGGGACACGTTCGCCCGGCTGGCGCCGCTGGTCCCGGCTGGTGTGATCACGGTGGCGGAGTCCGGTGTGCGGGGGCCGCACGACCTGCGCGCCTACGCGGCGGCGGGGGCGGACGCCGTGCTCGTCGGCGAGGCGGCGGTCACCGGGGGTGACGCCCGGCAGACGGTCGCGGAGCTCGTCGCCGCCGGCGCCCACCCGGCGGGCCGGGTCGCCCGGTAGGCCGCCGCGGCGCTGGCTCCCGCCCGCACGGATCGGACCGATACAGTCGCCGGGTGGCCATCCGAGCAGCTACCTCGCCAGCACCCGCCGACGTTGACGGCGTGGTGACGTCCGGACCCGCCGGTACCGGCAGCGTGGACGCGGCGGACTGGCGGGCGTTTCCGGACTCCTCGGGGCATTTCGGCCGGTTCGGCGGGCGGTTCGTGCCCGAGGCGCTGATGGCGGCGCTCGACCAGCTCACCGAGGCCTACGACCAGGCCCGGGTGGACCCGGCGTTCACCAGCGAGCTCGATGACCTGCTCGCCAACTACGCCGGGCGCCCGACTCCGCTGACCGACGCGCGCCGCCTCACCGAGCGCGTCGGCGGCGCCAGGATCCTGCTCAAGCGGGAGGATCTGGCGCACACCGGCTCACACAAGATCAACAATGTGCTGGGTCAGTGTCTGCTGACCAGGCGCATGGGCAAGACCCGGGTCATCGCCGAGACCGGCGCCGGTCAGCACGGCGTGGCCACCGCCACCGCCAGCGCGCTGCTCGGCCTCGACTGCGTCGTCTACATGGGCGAGGAGGACACCCGCCGGCAGGCCCTCAACGTCGCCCGGATGCGCCTGCTCGGCGCCGAGGTCGTCCCGGTCGCCTCAGGCAGCCGCACCCTCAAGGACGCCATCAACGAGGCCCTGCGCGACTGGGTCGCCACCGTCGACGACACGCACTACTGCATCGGCTCGGTGATGGGCCCGCACCCGTTCCCGATGCTCGTCCGCGACTTCCAGCGGATCATCGGGGTCGAGGCGCGCGCCCAGGTGCTCGAGCGCACCGGCCGGCTGCCCGACGCGGTCGTCGCCTGTGTCGGTGGCGGTTCCAACGCGATGGGCATCTTCCACCCGTTCATCCCGGACTCCGAGGTCACGCTCATCGGCTGCGAGGCCGGCGGGGACGGCGTCGCCACCGGCCGGCACGCGGCGGCGATCGCCGGTGGCTCGGCCGGAGTGCTGCACGGCATGCGCACCTACCTGCTGCAGGACGACTTCGGCCAGACGCAGGTGTCCCACTCGATCTCCGCCGGGCTCGACTACCCCGGCATCGGGCCCGAGCACGCCCTGCTGCACGAGACCGGGCGGGCCAGCTACCGGGTCGTCGACGACGCCGCCGCGATGGCGGCGCTCGCGCTGGTCGCCCGCACCGAGGGCATCCTCGTCGCGATCGAGAGCGCGCATGCCTTCGCCGGCGCCTTCGACGTCGCCCGCGAACTCGGCCCGGAGAAGACGGTGGTGGTCAACTGCTCCGGCCGCGGCGACAAGGACGTCGACACCGCGGCCCGCTGGTTCGGCCTGCTCGACGGCGACGCCGGCCCCGATCCCGCCGCCGCCGAGACCGCCGCGGACCCGGGCGAGGACCCGCGCGGCTGACGAGCCAGCTCACCCCACCGCGGCCCGCGGGCCCCAGGCGAACGGACTGCACGACGATGCACAGCCGGTTGGACGCGTGTTTCGCGACGGCTCGGGAGGAAGGCCGATCGGCGCTGATCGGCTACCTTCCGGCCGGATTCCCCACGGTCGACGGCGCGATCGCCGCCATGCGCGCGATGGTCGCGGCGGGCGTCGACGTGGTCGAGGTGGGCCTGCCCTACTCGGACCCGACGATGGACGGCCCGGTGATCCAGGATGCCGCCGACGCGGCGCTGCGCGGTGGAGTGAGCACCGCCGACGTGCTGCGCACCGTCGAAGCGGTCGCCGAGACCGGCGCGCCGACCCTGGTCATGACGTACTGGAATCCCGTCGACCGCTACGGTCCGGCCCGGTTCGCCGCCGATCTCGCGGCCGCCGGCGGGGCGGGGACGATCACACCGGACCTGCCGCCCGAGGAGTCCGGCCCGTGGCTGGCCGCCGCCGCCGAGCACGGTCTGGATCCGGTCTTCCTGGTCGCGCCGAGTTCCTCCGACGAGCGGATCAAGCGCGTCGCCGACATCTGCCGTGGCTTCGTCTACGCGGCCTCGCTGATGGGTGTCACCGGCGCCCGCGCCGAGGTCGGGAACGCGGCTGCCGGGCTGGTCGGACGGGTCCGGGCGGTCAGCGACCTGCCCGTCGCGGTCGGCCTCGGCGTGAGCAGCGCCGCGCAGGCCGCGCGGGTGGCGTCCTTTGCCGACGGCGTGATCGTCGGTTCGGCGCTGGTCCGGGTGCTGCTCGAGGCGCGCCGCCGCGGCGCGGGCGAATCCGAGGCGCTGAAGGACATCGGCGCCCTCGCCGCCGAGCTCGCCGCGGGGGTGCGC
>NZ_JALKFU020000506.1 GCF_023242965.2 Frankia sp. AgKG'84/4 | reverse complement strand
CCGGTGACCGGTCCGTCGCGGCCTCGGGGGGGCTGTCCCCGCCCGCCGGCACGCGGACCGGGGCGAGGGTGTCCCAGCGCCGGCTCATCCCGGCGGCGACGGGCACCTTCGACAGGGCGTCCGCCGGGTCGACGAAGCGGCCCGTCGTCTCGTCGAGGATCGAGATCTGCGCGTCGGCGATGTCGAAGTACATGCCGACCAGCCGCAGCGTGCCGGCCTTCAGCGCCCGGCGCACGACGGGCTGCGCGCGCAGGTTCTCCAGCTGCTGGGCGACGTTGGCCCGCCCGAGCCGCTCCACCGGCGCGAGGTCCTCCGTGCCCGGCGGTGGGGTCCGGGTCAGCGACGTCGCGGCGTGTGCCAGCCAGCCGCCGAGAGCGGTGTCGGGCGATCCGTCGGCGGCACCGGCCAGCAGCGCGTTCATCGCGCCGCAGCTCGAGTGGCCGCAGACCACGATGGCCGGGACCCGCAGCACCTCGACGGCGTAGTCGACGGCTGCGGTGACCGACAGGTCCCCGGGCAGCGGGTCGAGGATCGGCCCCGTCCCGGTTCCGGGCACCACCCCGACGCCGGCGGCCAGTCCCAGGCCCGAGGCCATCCCGGTGCCGAGGCCGAAGGGCCCGGCGAGAGCCGGCGGTGGCGTCGCGGGCGCGGCGCGTTCCGCGGGCGGCGGCGGGACAATGTTTCCGACGTTGCGGACGGTGAACAGGTCACCGGGCCCGGAGCTGGTCAGGATGTTCGGCACGATCCGCGAGTCGGCGCAGGTCAGGAACAGCGCGCCGGGCTGCTGGCCGGCGGCGAGCCCGTCGAAGGTGCCGCGCAGCAGCGGTGCCGCCCGGCGGTGGAACTCGTTGACTCCGACCAGCATCGTGCCGACATGGTCGATTCTGGCTGTGGCGCCGAGGAGCTGCGGGGCGTCGGTTCCGTCCTCGGGGCCGAGGGCTCCGGCGGGGCGATCCGCCGCCGCGGACTGCCCCGGCGGGCCGTCCTCGTCGTGCTCCTGCCACTGGGACCAGGGGGCGAACCAGCGCGGCAGGTTCGGGATGACCGAGCGCCGTCGCTCGGCGAGGTCGGCGCGCCGGAACCAGACCTGGCCGATCTCGTCGATGTCGACGGTTCCGCCGGAGGCCTCGTGGTTCGCGCACCAGCCGCGCAGCTGCTCGAACGCGGCGTGGTCGAGATAGTCGACGATGAGTTCGATGGACACCGGCGCGCCCGGCGGGATGCGGTGCAGGACCCGGGCCAGGCGCGGCAGCGACAGGAAGCTGAGCGTCCCCTCGACCTCGACCTGCCACAGCTCGCCGGTCCGCCGCAGCCGCACGCTGGACCACAGCACCCGGCGCAGGACCAGCGCGAGGGCGGTGAGCAGGCCGAGCGCCACGCCCTTGAGCAGGTCGAGCGCGACGACCCCGGTGATGGTCACGAGGTAGACGGGCAGTTCGCCGTGATGGCGAACGTGGCGCAGGTGGGCGACGTCGACGAGCCGGAGTCCGACGACGACGAGCAGGCCGGCCAGGGCCGCGAGCGGGATCCACTCGACGGCGAAGCCGAGCAGCAGCGCGAAGGCCAGGATCCAGACGCCGTGCAGGATCGCCGAGGCGCGGGTGCGGCCGCCGGAGACCACGTTGGTGGAGCTGCGGACGATCACCCCGGTGACCGGCAGGCCGCCGATGAGGCCGGAGACGACGTTCGCGGAACCCTGGCCGAGCAGCTCCCGGTCGAGATCGACGCGGGGACCGCGCCAGCCGCGGGCATTGGCGAGCTGGTCGACGGCGACGGCGGAGAGCAGCGACTCGACGCTCGCGACGATCGCCACGGTGAAGATCGCCAGCGCGATGCCGGACCAGTTGCCGTCGGGCATCGAGGGCAGTTCGACCGCGTCGAACAGGGAGGCCGGCAGATCGACCCGGGGCACGTCGAAGCCGATGGCACCCGCGAACGCGGTGCCCACGACGACCGCGACGAGATAGGCCGGAATCTTGCGGATCATGGCGGGGACGGCGTCGGGCAGCCGCGGCCAGATCAGGATGACGGCGATCGTCAGCAGCCCGACCAGGGTCGCCGGGCCGTGCGGGTCGAGGACCGACGCGGGGATTTCCTTGATGTTGTCCCAGGCGTGGCTGTCAGCCTTGCCGCCGAGAACGACGTGGATCTGCCCGAGGACGATGGTCAGGCCGATACCGCCGAGCATGCCGTGCACGATGGCGGGTGAGACGGCAAGGGCGGCGCGCGCGATCCGGGACAATCCGAACAGGATCTGCAGCAGCCCCGCCGCAACGGTGATCATGCAGGTAACGCGCCACCCGTAGGTGTCGATCAGGTTCGCGACGATCACGGTAAGGCCGGCGGCGGGGCCGCTGACCTGCAGCGGCGCTCCACCGAGCGCGCCGGCGACGATGCCGCCGACCGCGGCGGCGAGCAGTCCCGCGGCGACCGGTGCGCCCGAGGCCACCGCGATGCCCAGCGACAGGGGTAGCGCGACGACGAAGACGACCAGGGAGGCCTGCAGGTCGGGCCGCCAGCTTCGGCCAGGCCCGGTGGAGTCCCCGGCGGGCGGGGAGTGGCTGTGCCGCGACGGGGTGGGCGGGGAGAGGGACTGGGTCATGCGTGCTCCTCGAAGATCGGGCGACGAACAGCCAGGATGGGCACCGGGCACGGCGTGGACCGCGGCGTCGGACACCGACGTTCCACCGGGACAAGCCGGACATCCCCCGCACCGCAGGCAGCGGGCCTGCCGCGGACTGCAACGAGTGCCGTACCCAGGTCAACGCTCGAGCTCGCCGTCGAGTTTCTCTCCGTGATCGGTTACCCGTTTCGGGGTAACCATTGGACATCGCCTCGCCGGGGTTGTCCCAGGTGCCGGCCGGACCCATCAACCCCGCCAACAGGTACACGAATTCTTATAACGGATATACCGTCCGAAACAGCCATAAGACCGTAGATATGGGCGGGCCGATCTCCCCATCGGGATGGCCGCAGGCACCACCCTGCCACCCGGACTCGCTCGGCCTAGGGATACTTGGTATGACTTTGGGTGCTTAGATGACTGCCCAGGGGATTTCGGGGTAGCCAACGAGGGCGGCGGGCTGGTGCAGGGCGGAGGCCGAGTTGTCCGGGTCCTGGTGGTCGCCGGATTCACCCTGCTGCTCTCCGCCTGGGTGGGCAGCAACGCCGCCGGTTTCGGCCCGGACGAGCCAGCGAACTTCGTCAAGGAGATCGGCGCCGGCACGGGCCAGTGGACGGGCAGCCCGGGCCGCCTGGCGCACCCGGCGTTCGGCTCGCAGCCGGGCGCGGCGGAGCGCATCGACTGGATCAACCGGAACAGCCGCGTCTACCGGCTGCCCGCGGGCCTCGACCCGGGCGCCGCCGGCTTCCCGTGCGACCTGTTCCGCAACTGGCTCTCGGCGCGCTGCCTGCACCGCCCGCACCCCCACCCGCCGGCCACCCACGCCCTGTCCTATGTCGGCACCTACGAGCCGTACGTCTACGCCCTCCCGGGCGCGGCGATGGCCCGCGCGAACTCGGCGCTCGCCGCGCTCTACACGGGCCGGGCGGTCAGTGCGTTGCTCGTCGCCGGCCTGCTCGCCGTCGCGTCGGCCGCCGCCTGGGAGGACCGGGCCGGGCCGACCAGCCAGCTCGGGGTGCTGCTCGCCGTGTCACCGATGGTCCTGTTCATGGGCTCGGTGCTCGGCACCAACGGCATCGAGATCGCCGCCGCCCTCGCGCTGTACACCCTCGCCCTGCGGATGGGCCGAGAGGCGGCGGCACCCCGCTGGACCTGGCCGGCGGCCGGGGTGATCGGGGCGTTGCTGGCGCTGTCGCGGCCCACCGGGCCGGCCTGGGTGGTGCTCGCGCCACTGCTGGGACTCGCGTGCGCCCAGCGGGTCCCGCGCCAGCTCGCCGCTGCACACCACCGCCACCGCGCCCACCGCCGACGCCGCGGCCGAATCAGGGCAAGGATGGCGTGGTTGGCGCTGCCCGCGGCGGGGATCGCGGCGACCGCCGCCTGGGAGCACGC
>NZ_JALKFU020000505.1 GCF_023242965.2 Frankia sp. AgKG'84/4 | reverse complement strand
ACCCGGACCGACAGGCCCGCCAGCGTTCGACCGGCCCGGCCCCGCACCGACGGGTCATCCGGGCGAGTCGTGGCCGGCGAGCCCGCCCGGTCCGCCGTCACGGCTCCCGGCGGACGATGCCCATCCCGACCTGCCGCAGCTCGACGAGCCCCTGCTGATCCCCGACTACCCGCCGAACTTCGACGACCTTCCCGCCCCGCCCACCCCGGAGCGGACGCCTGGGCCGGCGGGCTCCCCGGACCGAAACGGCTTCGACGTCCCGGACGCCGGGGCCGACCCGGAGCCGGGGCCGGGCGCCCCGACGCCGGGGGCCGACGATCCCCGGGGCGCGCCGTCGGGTCCAGGTGCGGGTCCCGACGTGCCACCGCCGTCCGGGCGCGGTTCGGGGCGCCGCGCCGCCGGCTACCCCTGGGCCGCACCGCCGCCGGGCGAGGCGCCGAACCCCGGCCCGGAACCGCCCGATCCGGACGACTGACTCCGGACCGCCAGCTCAGGACGGGATCTGTGCGGCTGTCCCCGGGCGAACGTGGTTCTGCGCGGTGGACACCACGATGTGGCGTACCGTCGTCTCATCGCCAGATAACCGCCGCCGGCGACCCCGCCGCGGCGCTGCCGACGTGATGCCCGAGGTCGAGATGCCCGCACTGCGCTCCCGAACAACCACGCACGGCCGGAACATGGCTGGTGCCCGCGCCCTGTGGCGGGCCACCGGCATGACCGACGACGACTTCGGCAAGCCGATCGTCGCCGTGGCGAACAGCTTCACCGAGTTCGTTCCGGGCCACGTGCACCTGCGCCACCTCGGCTCGCTGGTGGCCGGCGCGGTGGCGCAGGCCGGCGGGGTGGCGCGGGAGTTCAACACGATCGCTGTCGACGACGGCATCGCGATGGGCCACGGCGGGATGCTGTACTCGCTGCCCTCGCGTGAACTCATCGCCGACAGCGTCGAGTACATGGTCAACGCGCACTGCGCGGACGCGCTGGTCTGCATCTCCAACTGCGACAAGATCACCCCGGGGATGCTGCTCGCCGCGCTGCGGCTGAACATCCCGACCGTGTTCGTCTCCGGCGGGGCGATGGAGTCCGGCAACGCGGTCATCTCCGAGGGCACCGCGCGGTCCAAGCTCGACCTGATCACCGCGATGTCCGCGGCGGTGAACCCCGACGTCTCCGACGACCAGCTCGCGACGATCGAGCGCTCGGCCTGCCCGACGTGCGGCTCCTGCTCCGGCATGTTCACGGCGAACTCGATGAACTGCCTCACCGAGGCGATCGGCCTGTCGCTGCCCGGCAACGGTTCCACCCTCGCCACCTCCGCCGCCCGCCGTGAGCTGTTCCTGGAGGCGGGCCGGCTGGTCGTCGACCTCGCCCGCCGGTACTACGAGAAGGAGGACGAGGCGGTCCTGCCCCGCGCGATCGCCAGCGCCGCCGCCTTCCGCAACGCCTTCGCCGTCGACGTGGCGATGGGTGGCTCCACGAACACCGTGCTGCACCTGCTGGCCGCGGCCGTCGAGGCCGGGGTCGAGGTGACCCTGGCCGACATCGACCAGATCTCCCGCAGGGTGCCCTGCCTGTCCAAGGTCGCGCCAAGTTCCACCCGGTACTACATGGAGGACGTGCACCGCGCCGGCGGGATCCCGGCGATCCTCGGTGAGCTGGACCGCGGCGGTCTGCTCGACCGGAACACCCACTCGGTGCACGCGGCGAGCCTCACCGAGTTCCTCGACCGCTGGGACATCCGCGGCGCCAGCCCGTCGCCCGACGCCGTCGAGCTGTTCCACGCGGCGCCCGGCGGCGTGCGGACCATCGAGCCGTTCAGCTCCACCAACCGCTGGGAGTCTCTCGACACCGACGCCGAGAACGGCTGCATCCGCTCGGTCGAGCACGCCTACTCGGCCGAAGGCGGCTTGGCGGTGCTGTTCGGCAACCTCGCGCTCGACGGCGCCGTGGTGAAGACCGCCGGGGTCGACGAGTCGCAGTGGAGCTTCCGCGGCCCGGCGCTCGTCGTGGAGAGCCAGGACGACGCGGTCGACGCGATCCTCACCAAGCGGGTCAAGGCCGGCGACGTCATCATCGTGCGCTACGAGGGCCCCCGCGGCGGCCCCGGCATGCAGGAGATGCTCTACCCCACGGCGTTCCTCAAGGGCCGCGGCCTCGGCCCGAAGTGCGCGCTGATCACCGACGGCCGGTTCTCCGGCGGCAGCTCCGGGCTGTCCATCGGCCACGTCTCGCCGGAGGCTGCGCACGGCGGGATCATCGCCCTGGTCCGCGACGGAGATGTCATCGACATCGACATCCCGACCCGCCGGCTTGAGCTGCTGGTCTCCGAGGAGGAACTCGACCGCCGGCGCGCCGAGCTGGAAGCGGCCGGCGGCTACCGGCCGGTGGACCGCCAGCGCTCCGTCTCCGCGGCGCTGCGGGCCTACGCGGCGATGGCCACCTCCGCCTCCACCGGCGCCGCGCGCGACGTCGGCCTGCTCGGCGGCTGACGAGAGCCCGGCCGGTCCGGCCGGGCTGGCGAACTCAGACCGGGGCTCCCGTGGGAACGGAGGACGGCGTCGCGAGGGTGACCACGAAGTCTCCCTCGGCGTCGGTCCACCGTTGCGCGGTCGCCCAGCCCGCTGCCGCCAACTCCGCGGTGATCCCGTCCGGGGTGAACTTCGCGCTGATCTCGGTGAGCAGGTCCTCGCCGCGCTGGAAGTCGACGGTCAGCGCGAGGGAGTTGATGGTCACCCGCTGGTCGCGAACGGCCCGCAGGCGCATCTCGATCCAGTTCTCGGCCGCGTTCCACACCGCGATGTGGGCGAAGCCGCGCACGTCGAAGTCTGCCCCGAGCTCACGGTTGATCACGCTGAGCACGTTGCGGTTGAACGCGGCGGTCACCCCGGCGCCGTCGTCGTAGGCGGCGACCAGCCGATCGGGGCTCTTGACCAGGTCCGTGCCGAGCAGCAGCGCGTCGTCGGTCGATGCCTGTTCCCGCAGCGTCCGCAGGAACTCGCGCCGGGCCTCGGGACGCAGGTTGCCAAGGGTGCCGCCGAGGAAGGCGGTCAGTCGGCGGCCGCCGCTGGGCAGGCGCGGCAGGTGCCGTTCGAAGTCGCCGACGACGGCGTGCACGGACAGGTCCGGGTAGGCGTCGAGCAGGCCGTGCCCGGCGTTGGTCAGCGTGGTCTCGTCAACGTCGAACGCGACGAAGCGCCGCAGGCTGCCGACGTCCCGAAGCGCGTCGAGCAGCAGCCGGGTCTTCACCGAGCTGCCGGAGCCCAGCTCGATGAGGGTGTCGGCTGGGCAGGCCGCGGCGATGTCACCGGCGTGCCGGTCCAGGATCGCCCGCTCCCGGCGGGTCGGGTAGTACTCGGGCAGTCGGGTGATCTCCTCGAAGAGGATCCCGCCCGTCGCGTCGTAGAACCACTTCGGCGGTAGCTCACGGCGGTCCGCGGTGAGTCCGGTGAGGACGTCGCGAGCCAGGGCGACGGCGCGGTCCTCCGCGCGCAGGTGCCGTTCCAGGGTGAGGCGCGAGCCAACGTCCGGCTCGCTGGCCGACGGCGCCGGACCACTGTCACTGACAGTGGTCACCGTCGGGGGGAAGGCCGTCCCAGTGGGGGCGGTCGTCGGAGTCCTCGCTGTCATCGTGGCGCCCTCCATCGACGTTGTGCAACCCACAGTAACTGTTCTAGGCGATCAAACTACGAAGAGTCACTTTGCGCGTGTCGGCCACCAAAAGATGATGGTCGGGCACGGCGATCCACCCTGACTCGTCGTCATCGGGCTCACTAGCGACCACCACGCCATCCGCCTCCACTCGGTAGCAGAGCGTGTCGCCCCAGGCGGTCGCCACGAGGTGCGTGCCATCGGCGACGAGCAGGTTGAGCCGAGCCCGCCCGACCGCGGCCCGCCTGACCACGGCCCGCCTGACCACGGCCCGCCTGACCACGGCCGGTTCGACCACGGCCGGTTCGACCACGGCCGGTTCGGGGGCGGCCGGTTCGGGGGCGGCCGACCAGTCGGCGGCCCAGGGCGTCGCGG
>NZ_JALKFU020000504.1 GCF_023242965.2 Frankia sp. AgKG'84/4 | reverse complement strand
GTCCGCGGGCGGTGCGGCCCGGTCCGCGGGCGGCGCCGCCGCCGACGCGGCGGGTGTGCCGGATCGTGCCGGGGTGGCCGGGACGGGTGACCGGGCAGCGCCGGTGCTCGCGATGCTGCCGCTGCTGGTCGTGATCTTTCCCGAGTCGATGTACGCCCTGCAACAGTCGTGGACGGAGCCTGTGCTGGTCGCCTGCCTGGCGGCGATGGTCCTCGCGGTGCGCGGCGGGCATCCCCGCGCCGCCGTGGTCGCGTTCGCGCTGGCCCTCGCGGCGAAGCAGCACATCGTCCTGCTGCTGCCGGTCGCCGCCCTGTGGCCGGCGTTCGGCGTGCGGCGGGCGGGGCTCGCCGCGGGTCTCGCGGCGCTGTTCGTTGCCCCCTGGGTGCTCGCCGGGCCGCGGGACTTCATCGACGACGCTGTCTGGACGAACCTGCACTACCGGGTGCTGGGGCACTCGCTGTCGGTGCCGGGCTGGGCGTCCCATTTCGCAGTCACGGTCGGTTTCCTGCCCGCGCTGGTCGCGCTCGCCGCGGCCTACGCGGGCATCTGGTGGGCCCGGGGGAACGCCGTCGGCTTCTGCCTCGGCGGCGCACTGGTCACGGTTGTGCTGGACCTGATGAACAAGCAGACGTTCTTCAACCACTACACGCTGCCGATGGGCCTGCTCGTCCTGGCCGCCGTGCTGCTGTGCGGCCCGGTGTCGGACGGCCCGGTGTCGGACGGCCCGGTGTCGGACGGCCCGGTGTCGGAGCCGGCCGGGCCACCCGACGAGGCTCAGCGCAACGTGGAGAAACGCTCCAGCGCCGCGCCCTCGTAGAGATCGCGCCGTTCCACCTGGACGGTGCGGTCCCGCAGGGTCGCGAGCTGGTCGGACAGCACCGCGCAGGCGCCCTCCAGGAACCGGTAGCCGTCGGCGCGCACCAGCAGCACCGCGTGGTCCGGGCCGGCCAGCTCGTTCACCTCGGCGGCGAACGTCGTGCCGTTGGCCCGTTTCATCCGGTCGGCGTAGTCGACCCAGTCGACCAGGGCCGGGCCGGAGTTGTCCGCGTAGACGATCTCCCGGACGGTCAGCGGCCCGCGCCGCACGAGCGCGCGGTGCACCGCCGGTCCGAGCTGGTCGGGGCAGTAGGCGACCACGTCGCCGGGGCGGGCCAGGGCGACGATCCGCCCGGCGATCTCCCCGGACTGGGTGCGTTCGGTGCGGGCGAGCTGCCAGCCGCCGACCAGGCCGCTGAACACCGCGACGGCCAGCACGATCGCGCGCACCCGGGTGCCCGGCAGCACGGCGATCCCGAGGGAGGCCAGCAGCAGGCAGGCGGGCAGCGCGATGCCGGTGTAGCGCTCGGCGTAGGCGCTGCCGCCGAAGGAGTTCACCAGATACGCGAGCACCAGCGGCAGCAGCCAGATCGCCGCCAGGTAGCGGCCCGGCACCCGACCCGTCACCCGGACCGCGAGCTCGCGGCCGCCGGCCGGGCGGGCGGTGAGCCCGATGAGCGCCCCGCCGAGCAGCACCACGCCGAGCAACGCCCCCGTCGACTGCGGGCCGGCCCAGTCGAAGACCGTGTCGAGCAGCACCTGCGCCTGTACCTTCGGCGCCCACGGGGTGCCGGTGTGCAGCATCTGGAACAGGAACGACGGCATCCACGGGGCGAACAGCACCGCCGAGGCGGCCATCGCGGCGAACGCCCGCAGCGTGACGCGCCGGTAGTACGGCCGCCGCCGGGCCTGCAGCAGCAGGAACGCGGCGACGGTGAAGATGACCAGGAACGTCCAGTAATGCGTGTACACCAGGGCCGCCGTGGCCAGCGTCAGCGTCGCCAGCCGGGGGAGGCTGGACCGTTCCAGCGCCCGCACCGCCGCGAACCCGAACACCAGCACCAGCAGCACGACCAGCGAGTACATGCGGGTCTCGCTGCCGTAGCGGATGGCGTACGGCGAACAGGTGAACATCAGCAGGGTCGCCACGCCCACCCAGGCCGGCGCGTCCCGGTCCGCGTTGCCGGCGGCGGTGGCGAACCGGCCGACCCGGCGCCCGGCGAGCCAGGCCAGCGGCAGCGTCAGCAGGGACAGCACCCCGGACAGCGCCCGGACCGCGACATCACTGTCGCCGAAGACCGCGATCCACACGTGCAGCAGCAGGTAGTACAGCGGCGGTGAGCCGTCGTGGCGCAGAGCGTGCAGTACGTCCGGGACCGGGCGGTTGGCGATCGCCACGGTGAGCGACTCGTCGAGCCACAGATGGCTCGGCGTCGCGAACCGCATCAGCCCGCCGATGGCGACGATGACCGCGACGAGAACGAGCAGAGCCCCGTGCGCGTGCGACGCGAGGTAGCCACGGACGGCGGACGACCAGCGCCGCCCACCGCGCCGGACGATGCCCGCGAGGGAGCTGGAGCCGGGGGTGGTGCCGGAGCCGGGGGTGGTGCCGGCTCCGGGGGTGGCGCCGGGGGTGGCGTCGGTGCCGGCACTGGCGCCGGCACTGGGCTCGGGGGTGTCGTGGGCGTCGGGCGGGCGCAGGCCAGGCAGGAGCGTCGGGCCGGAGCCGGCCTCCGGGGGTGCGTTCGGCGTTTCCCCCGCGTCCGCGTCCACGATGGGAACGCTACCCATCCTCATAGGCCATGATCTTGCCTCCCGTCTGCGGGGCGACGACCGCCGGGGGGTGGGAACCGGGGCTGGCGGTGCCGTCGGTCTCTGCTCATCCCGGGGCGAGGTCTGCATCGTCCGTCACCTGGGCGTCACAGTCGTCGCGACGGCGGGGGTGCCGTCCACGCGGCCGCCGTCCACGCGGCCGCCGTCGAGGTCGGCGTCCTCCCTGTCGTCGTCCTCCAGGCCCTCGTCGAGTTCGCCGGCCTCGACGCCGGCGAGCAGGGCCGCCAGGGAGGTCACGCGGCGCCGCCCGCCCGCGCTGCGCACCGCGTGGCGCACGGCGGGGCCGTTCACCGCCACGATCGAGAGGTGGCTCGCGGCGCGGGTCAGCGCCGTGTAGATCAGCGGCCGGGTGAGCATCCGCCCCGCCTCGGGTGGGAAGACCGCGACGACCGCGGCCCACTCGCTGCCCTGGGCCCGGTGCACGGTGACCGCCCAGCCGTGCCGGAGATCCCCGAGCAGGCCGGCGGGTACCTCGACGACTCCACCGGGGAAGCCGACCCGCAGCGCGCCGCGCTCGGCGGTGGCGAGGACGGTGCCGATCTCACCGTTGGCGAAGCCGACGTCGGTGTGGTTCGCGGTCGCGACGACCCGGTCCCCGACGTCATAGCCGGAGTTCGCCCCCGGGCCCGGATTGAGCACCCGCTTGAGGGCCGCGTTGAGCGCCGTGGTGCCGGCGGGGCCGGCGTGCACCGGGGTGACGACCTGGATGTCGACGGCGGCGATGCCCAGCGCCCGGGGGATGGAGTCGGTGACGAGCTGCACTGTGCGGTGGGCGGCCTCCCCGGAGCTGTTCGCCGCCACGACGACGACCTCCCGGCCGGGACCGGGCGGGGGAGGCGGCAGCTCACCGCCGCGCACCGCGGCGGCCAGCGTGGCGATGGCACCGCCCTCCACCTGCCGGTACAGCCGGCGCAGCTCGGTGACCGGCACCTCGCCCGATTCGACGCCTGTTTCCAGCAGGTCGGTGAGCACCTGGCCGGGGCCGATGCTCGGCAGCTGCGCCGGGTCGCCGACGAACATCAGATGGGTGCCGTCGGCGCAGGCGTCGAGCAGCGCCGCGGCGAGCTCCGCGTCGAGCATGGACGCCTCGTCGACGACGATCAGGTCGGCGTCGAGCGGGTTGTGCTCGCCGCGGGCGAACCCGCCGCCGCGGCCCTGGGCGCCGAGCAGCCGGTGCAGCGTGCTCGCCGGCGCCCCGCACAACTCCTCGAGCCGCTTGGCGGCCCGTCCCGTCGGCGCGGCGAGGGCCACCTCGGCGTCCGCCGCCCAGGCGAGACGCACCACGGCGGCCACCGTCCGGCTCTTGCCGGTGCCGGGGCCGCCGGTGAGCACGCTCACGCCCGACTCCAACGCGGCGTGCGCGGCGGCGAGCTGCAC
>NZ_JALKFU020000503.1 GCF_023242965.2 Frankia sp. AgKG'84/4 | reverse complement strand
GCCGACGGCCGCTCGGCGCACTTCTACACGGTCGTCGCCCGCGACACCCTGGACCAGGTGCGCCGCCTCGCCCGCCTCGCCGGCGACCTCGTGGTCACCGCCGGGCTGTGCGAGGCCGACGGCGACGCGCGGTACAACACCGCCGTCGCGGTCAGCGGCGACGGTGTGCTCGGGGTGCACCGCAAAGTGCATCAGCCGCTCGGCGAGGGCGCGTCCTACCTGGCCGGGAACCGGTTCGCCGCGTTCGACACGCCGGTGGGCCGCCTCGGCATGCTGATCTGCTACGACAAGGCGTTCCCGGAGGCGGCGCGGGCACTGGCCATCGACGGCGCGCAGATCGTGGCGTGCCTGTCGGCGTGGCCCGCGGCGCGCACGTTCAGCGCGCCGGATCTCGCCGACGACCGGTGGACCCATCGGTTCGACCTGTTCGACCGGGCCAGGGCACTGGAGAACCAGGTGCTGTGGCTCTCGGCGAACCAGGCCGGTTCCTTCGGCTCGCTGCGGTTCGTCGCCAGTGCCAAGGTCGTCGGCGCCGGCGGCGAGGTGCTGGCCACCACCGGCACCCGCGCCGGCGTCGCGTACGCCAGCGTCGACCTGGCGAGCATGCTCGCGAGCGCCCGGGCGAGCATGTTCCACCTGCGTGATCGCCGGCCCGACACCTACCCGCCGGACACCACCCACCCGGACACCACCCACCCGAGCGCCAGCCACGTGGCAGAGGTCTGATTCGCGTGACACCGGAACACCTCCCCGTCGTCGTCATCGGCGGTGGCCAGGCAGGGCTGGCGATGAGCTGGCATCTGGTCGCCACCGGCGTCGAGCATGCCGTGCTCGAGCGCGACGTGGCCCTGCACACCTGGTCGGACGCCCGGTGGGACAGCTTCTGCCTGGTCACCCCGAACTGGCAGTGTCGGCTGCCCGGCTACGACTACACCGGGCCGGACCCGGACGGCTTCATGGTCAGGTCCGAGATCATCACCTGGCTCGACGGCTACCGCGCGGCCTTCGGCCCGCCGCTGCGCGAGCACACGGCCGTGACGTCGCTGCGCCCGCTCGGCGATGGACCGGGCGCCGAGGACCCGGCCGGCGGCTTCGCACTCGCCACCACCGCGGGCGAGGTCGTCGCCGACCAGGTGGTCATCGCCACCGGCGGCTATCACGTCCCGGCGACACCCCGATTCGCCGAGCGGCTGCCGGCCGGCCTGCACCAGGTGCACTCCGCCGGCTACCGCCGTCCCACCGACCTGCCGGCGGGGCCGGTGCTCGTGGTCGGCACCGGCCAGTCGGGGGCGCAGATCGCCGAGGACCTGCACCTCGCCGGCCGGCGGGTGCACCTGGCCGTCGGCAACGCGCCACGGTTCGCCCGTCGTTACCGCGGCCGTGACGTCATCGCCTGGATGCACGACACCGGCCACTACGCCAGGCCGGTCACCGAGAAGCCGATCGAGGAGCGCACGCAGGACCGTACCAACCACTACGTCACCGGGCGTGACGGCGGTCGGGACATCGACCTGCGCGCGTTCGCCCGCGACGGCATGGTGCTGCACGGCCGGCTGCTCGGCGTCGAGGACGGCCAGTTGCGCTTCGCCGACGACCTGCGGGCGAACCTCGACGCCGCCGACGAGGTGTACAACGGCATCAACGGCCTCATCGACGACCACATCGCCGCGAAGGGACTCGACGTACCGATCGGCCCGAGCCGCTACGCGCCGGTCTGGCGCCCGGAGCGCGACACCGGGCTGGACCTCGGCGTCGAGGAGATCGTCGCTGTCGTCTGGGCGACCGGCTTCACCCGGGACTACCGCTGGCTGCACGCCGGGGTCTTCGACGGCGCCGGCCACCCGCAGCACCGGCGCGGGGTCACCGCCGTGCCCGGCCTGTACTTCCTCGGCCTGCCCTGGCAGCACACCTGGGGCTCGGGGCGCTTCGCCGGCCTCGCCCCGGACGCCGCGCACCTCGCCGAGCGGATCAACGAGCGCATCGCCGGGCGCCGCACCGCCGGGACCACCGGCACCTGCGGCAGCGTCGAGACAACCGGGTCCGCCAGCGGACGCGGGGAGCCCGCGCGGGACTGCCGGTGACGGCGATCCGGCTCGCGGCCGCCGCCGCGCACTTCGGCCGCGACCTGGACCGCTCCCTCGACCGGATCGGCTCGCTCATCGAGGCGGCGCGCCGGGAGGGCGCGTCACTGCTCGTCCTACCCGGTGGCGCGCTCGGCGGCTACCTCGCCGACCTGCGCTCCCCCGACCCCGACACGCTGCCGCCCGCGGTGGCGGCGGACGGGGAGGAGATCCGCCGGGTCGCGGCGCTGGCCGGCGACCTCGTCGTCTGCCTCGGCTACACCGAGCTCGCGGACGGCCGGCGGTGGAACTCGGCGGTGTGCCTGCACGGCGGCGGCGTGCTGGGCCGCTACCGCAAGGTGCACCAGCCGCCCGGCGAGGCGCTCGTCTACGCCGCCGGTGACCGCCTCGCCGCCTTCGACACCCCGATCGGCCGGCTCGGCCTGCTCGTCGACTACGACAAGACCTTCCCGGAGGCCGCGCGGGCGCTGGCGCTCGACGGCGCGCGGATCGTCGCCTGCGTGTCCGCCTGGCCGGCGAGCCTCACCCGGCGCGCAGAGCGGCTCACCCAGGACCGCCAGGCCCGCCTGTTCGACCTCTACGACTGTGCCCGCGCCGCCGAGAACCAGATCGTCTGGGTGTCGTCGAACCAGACCGGGACGACCGGCGGACTGGCCTTCTTCGGCCAGGCCAAGGTCGTCGGCCCCGGCGGCGACGTGCTCGCCCGCACCTGGACCAAGGGTGGCCTCGCCGTCGCCGAGGTGGACGTGGACGGCGAGATCGACCGGGCCCGGCTCGTCCTGTACCACCTCGCCGAGCGGCGCCCCGAGCTGTACGGACAGCCGCGGCGCTCCGCCCGGCCCGACGGCCGGTGACCGGGGCCGACGCCGTACGCGTCGCGCTGCTGACCTACTCGACCCGGCCCCGCGGCGGCGTGGTGCACACCCTGGCGCTGGCCGAGTCGCTCGTCGACCTGGGTGCCGCCGTCGACGTGTGGACGCTGGCTCGCGGCGGTGACAGCGGGTTCTTCCGGCCCGTGGACCCGCGGGTGGGCCTGCGGATGGTGCCCTTCCCCGAGCTGCCCGACGAACCGGTCGGCCGGCGCATCCGACGGTCCATCGCCGTGCTCGCGGACGCGTTCGACGCCACCGGCTACGACGCGGTGCACGCCCAGGACTGCATCAGCGCGAACGCCGTCCTCGACGCCGCCGCCGCTCCCGCGGGCACAGCGGCGCAGCGCCGCCCGGCCCAGTGCGTCCGCACGATCCACCACCTCGACACCTTCACCACCCCGGAGCTCGCCGCCTGCCACGAACGCGCCGTCCTCGCCCCGCGGGCACATGTCTGCGTCTCCGCCGCGGTCGCCCGGGAGGTCGAGGACGGCTGGGGCATCCGGCCGACGGTGATCGCGAACGGGGTGGACGCCGCGCGCTTCACCGCCGGTGCGGCGGACCACACCGGCCGGCGGGCGTGGCGCGACCGACTCGGGGCGTACGTCCTCGCCGTCGGCGGCATCGAGCCGCGCAAGGGAACCATCGACCTGGTCGAGGCGATGGCGGCCGTCCAGCGGGCCCGCCCGGAGCTGTCCCTGGTCATCGCCGGCGGCGAGACTCTGTTCGACTACCGGGACTACCGGGAGTCGGTGCTGCACCGGGCGGCGCACCTCGGCGTGACACCCCGGATCCTCGGGCCGGTGACCCATGTCGAGCTGCCCGCGCTGGTGGCCGAGGCGACGGCGTTCGCGTTCCCGTCGACGAAGGAGGGCTTCGGCCTGGCCGCGCTGGAGGCGCTGGCCGCCGGGGTGCCGGTGGTGGCCAGGGACCTGCCGGTACTGCGCGAGGTCCTGGGCAGCACCGTCCGTTACGCCGCCACCGCCGACGAGCTCGGCACCGCTCTGCTCGCCGCTGCCGACCGGCGTGACGCGACCACGGCTGTCCGCGGCCGCGTCCTCGCCGCCCGCTACACCTGGGG
>NZ_JALKFU020000502.1 GCF_023242965.2 Frankia sp. AgKG'84/4 | reverse complement strand
GCGGGGCTTGGCGGCCGGCGTCGCGGTCGGCGGCGCCGCGCCGCGGGGCCGAGCCCTGGCGAGAATGCCGACCGGCGGAATGGCTACCCACAGTGACCTCCGGCGGACGTGGGCGTGGCGGGGCGGATCAGCCGGCGATCATCCTGCGACGGAGGTAGGGAGAAACGGACCGTCTTGGCATGGACGGCATGGACACTGCCCGTCGACGATCGCGGCTGGGCCGCGGGCCGCGGACTGAGGGTTCGATGACCCTGCACTGCGCCTCCGGCTGCACTGGTGTGGTGAGCCCCCCCGGGCCGCACGGCACCCCCACGCGCGCCATCACCTTACCCGACGCACAACAGACCAGCCAATACCAGACATATGTTCGCTAACTTATTGAATTAGCGAACCCTTATCAGCGCACGTTTCGTCGGCGCCGCACGACGAACGAGGCCGGGGCAGCACCGTGGAGGTGCCACCCCGGCCTCGCCGGTGCCCGTGCCGGGCTCAGGACCGGATCAGTCGCTGGCCCAGGGGTCAGTCGATGGTCCAGGTCTCCCCGCCGGAGATGAGGGACATCAGATCGCCCTCGCCCTGGCGCGCCTTGGCGTCGCTGACCTGCTTGTTGAACGCCTCGTCGTAGGTCGGGACGTCGACGTTGCGGAAGATCCCGATGGGGGTGACCCCATGGGCGTCCCCGGTGATGCGGGACAGCGCGAACGCCTGGCTCGGGTCCGTCGCCGCGGTGTCGTGCACGAGTACGTCGGGATCGTCGGCGGACACGACCTCGAGGCTGCCGTCGGCCGCCCGCCGGATGCCCTTGTCGCCCTCGGCGCCGAAGACGAGCGGCTCGCCGTGCGCCAGGCGCAGCGTCGCGTCGTCCTTGGTGCTCCGGTCCTTGAGCGGCTCGAACGCGCCGTCGTTGAAGATGTTGCAGTTCTGGAAGATCTCCACGAAGGCGGTGCCCGGGTGCTCCGCCGCGGCACGCAGCACCGAGGTGAGGTGTGCCCGGTCGGAGTCGATCGAACGGCCGACGAAGGTGGCCTCCGCACCGATCGCCAGCGAGACCGGGTTGTACGGCCGGTCCAGCGACCCGAACGGCGTCGACTTGGTGATCTTGCCGACCTCGGAGGTGGGCGAGTACTGCCCCTTCGTCAGGCCGTAGATCCGGTTGTTGAACATCAGGATCTTGACGTTGACGTTGCGGCGCAGCGCGTGCAGCAGGTGGTTGCCGCCGATGGACAGCGCGTCGCCGTCGCCGGTGACGACCCAGACCGACAGGTCCGGGCGCGAGGTGGCGAGACCGGTGGCGATCGTCGGCGCCCGCCCGTGGATGGAGTGCATCCCATAGGTCTGCAGGTAGTACGGGAACCGCGAGGAGCAGCCGATCCCGGAGACGAAGACGATGTTCTCCCGCGCCACGCCGAGCTCGGGCAGGAAGCCCTGCACGGTGGCGAGGATGGCGTAGTCACCGCAACCCGGGCACCAGCGCACCTCCTGGTCGGAGGTGAACTCCTTGCGGTTCTGCTGGGCCGGCGCCGCCGGCACCAGGTCGAGCAGCCGGTTGCTGATCCCGGAACGATTCGTCGTGACGGTCACTGGTTGATCACGTCCTCCAAGACACCAGCCAGTTCTGCAGCCTTGAACGGCAGTCCGCGGACCTGGTTGTAGCCGATCGCGTCGACGAGGTACTCGGCCCGGATGAGCATCCGCAGCTGGCCGAGGTTCATCTCGGGGATGACGACCCTGTCGTACGAACGCAGGATCTCCCCGGTGTTGGCCGGGAAGGGGTTGAGGTGACGCAGGTGCGCCTGGGCGACCTTGAGGCCCTTCGCCCGGACCCGCCGGCAACCGGCCGCGATCGGGCCGTAGGTGGAGCCCCAGCCAAGCACGAGCACGCGCGCCTCGCCGGAGGGGTCCTCGATCTCCAGCGACGGGATGTCGTTCGCGATGCCGGCGACCTTGGCCGCCCGCAGCCGCACCATCCGGTCGTGGTTCGCCGGGTCGTAGGAGATGTTCCCCTGCCCGTCGGACTTCTCGATGCCGCCGATGCGGTGCTCCAGCCCGGCGGTACCCGGGATCGCCCACGGCCGGGCGAGGGTCTCCGGGTCGCGCAGGTAGGGCCAGAACTCCGGCCCCTTCGGCCCGGTGTGGTTCGGCTCCGTGGCGAAGGAGACGGTCAGGTCCGGCAGTTCCGCACGGGTCGGCAGCAGCCACGGCTCCGAGCCGTTGGCCAGGTAGCCGTCGGAGAGCAGGAAGACCGGGGTGCGGTACTTCGTCGCGAGGCGGGCGGCCTCGACGGCGGCGTTGAAGCAGTCGCCGGGGGAGCGGGGTGCCACGATCGGCACCGGAGCCTCGCCGTTGCGGCCGAACATGGCCTGCAGCAGGTCGGACTGCTCGGTCTTGGTCGGCAGCCCGGTGGACGGACCGCCACGCTGGATGTCGACGATGACCAGCGGCAGTTCCAGGCTGACCGCGAGGCCGATGGTCTCGCTCTTGAGCGCGACGCCCGGCCCGGAGGTGGTGGTGACGCCCAGCGAGCCGCCGAAGGAGGCACCCAGCGCCGCGCCGATGCCGGCGATCTCGTCCTCGGCCTGGAAGGTCCGCACGCCGAACTGCTTGTGCTTGCTCAGCTCGTGCAGGATGTCGGAGGCCGGGGTGATCGGGTACGAACCGAGGTAGACCTGCAGCCCCGTCAGCTCGCCCGCGGCGATGAGGCCGTAGGACAGGGCGAGGTTGCCGCTGATGCGGCGGTAGGTCCCGGTCTTCATCCGGGCCGGCGCCACCTCGTAGGTGACGGTGAACGACTCGGTCGTCTCGCCGTAGTTGAACCCGGCGCGGAAGGCCGCGATGTTGGCCGCCGCGATCTCCGGCCGCTTCCCGAACTTCTTCTCCAGGAAGCTGACCGTGCCCTCGGTGGGCCGATGGTAGAGCCAGCACATGAGGCCGAGGGCGAACATGTTCTTCGCCCGCTCGGCTTCCTTCTTGTTGACCCCGCCGCCGCCGTCCGTGGCGTGCACGGCGTTGATGGTCATCGAGGTCAGCGGCACCCGGTGCACGACGAAGGGGTCGACCGTGCCATCGGAGAGCGGGTCGGTGGCGTAACCGGCCTTCTTCAGGTTCCCGCTGGTGAAGGAATCCGTGTTGACGATGAGGTTCGCGCCGGGAGGCAGATCCTTGAGATTCGCCTTCAGAGCGGCCGGATTCATCGCGACGAGGACGTCCGGCGCATCGCCGGGGGTGAGAATGTCGTGATCGGAGAAATGTAGCTGGAATCCGGATACGCCGGCGGGCGTGCCCGCTGGCGCGCGGATTTCCGCGGGGAAGTCCGGAAGCGTCGACAGGTCGTTACCAAACGTGGCCGTCTCGCTGGTGAACTGTTCTCCGGTAAGTTGCATACCGTCGCCGGAGTCGCCCGCAAAGCGCACGACGACTCTGTCGAGTCGGCGGGTCTCCCTCTCCCTGACCTGCTCAGACACCTTCAGTAACCTCCTCGGGTACCACACCAGCCTACCGGCTGTAGCAATGAGGTGTGTGCGGCGTGCCGGCTTGGCCGATCCCCCGATGCGACATGCCGATCGAACCCGAATTCGTGATCTGGGGCTTCTCTGCCCATGCGTGATTGACCGATTACCGTATGTATGTATTTCCGCCTGATGTCAGCCAGACTTCCTTCGTCCGGATGTGACCTATGTCGCCGGGGAGGATCGACGCGCGCCGGATCATCTGGTGCGCGGATCACCTCGCCTGGAATCAGGCGTTTGCCCTAAAAACCGACCGAGAGGATCCGGCGGCGTGGTTCCTCCGGGAGCGGACACTCCCGCAGCTCTTGTCATCACTCAACGTGTGCGACTCACCGTCCTCTGTTGCCACCGTGCTGGAGGAGCCGCTGACCCGAGAGTATCGGCACAGGGGCTCCCGACGGGTGGTGTCGGCAGGCCGACGCCCGGCACGAGGGTGCCTGCGGCCGCCACCATCGGGTCATGAACCCACCTCACCCGCCGGTGCCTGGACCCGCTGCCGGCCGCGGCGGTCCCGGCGATCGGGCGC
>NZ_JALKFU020000501.1 GCF_023242965.2 Frankia sp. AgKG'84/4 | reverse complement strand
GGCCCGGCAGCGTCCCGGCGAGATACCCCCGCTGTGGCAGCGGATCGCGACCAGCGCGGCGCTCGTCGCCCCGCTCGGCTGGGCCGCCGGGAAGCTCACCGGCGCCGGTCCGCGGACGGTCGGCGCGGCGACGGGCGGCCTTGCCGGGCTGCTCGGTCTGCGCCCGCAGAAGGTTCTGTTCGGGCCGGCGTTCGGCGCGGCGATGGGCAGCCTGCTCGGCGCGCGCGGCCGCCCGGTGCCGCCCGCCGCCGTCGCCGCCCTCACCATGGCCGCCTACCGGACGGCCTCCCCGGCGGTGTTCCGCGACGCGCAGGTGAGCCTGCTCGCCGAGCGGGTCCCGGCGCAGCGCCTGCCCTTCGTCGTGCCGCGCCAGGCCCGCTCGCGGCGGGTCGGCACCGGCTACGTGCGGGAACTGGCCGACGAGCTCGGCGGGCGCTACGCCGGCGACGTGGCCGACATCGGGATCGTCGCGTCCCTGGACGCGCTGGCCGGCCCGGAGTTCGACCCCGCCGGCGTCGACCCGCTGGTCCGCGAGTTCTACGAGCACACCACCCGGTTCGCCCTCGACATCACCCCGCGCTGGCGGCTGTGGGTGCGCCCCGGCTACCTGCTCTACCGCAACGCCCTGGCCCGCCCGCTGGGCCAGGCGAACGTGCCGATGAACCAGCGGGAGACCCAGCGCGGCATCCGCAGCCGCATCGACATCATCACGCTGCCCGACGCCGACGCCAGCACTGCCGACGCCAGCACTGCCGACGCCAGCACTGCCGATGCCAGCACTGCCGGCGACACCAACTCCGGCGGCGACACCGTGGCGGTCCGCGGCTGGATCCGCTCGTTCGCCGACACCGATGAACCGATCTACGTCGGGATCTACACCACCTACCGGCACGGCGACCGCGGCTATGTCAGCGTCGGTTTTCCCCTCCCCCAGGCCAGCTTCACCGCGACCCTGCTACCCCGCGCCCGCCCCGGCGGCGGCCTGACCCTCACCAGCCGCAGCGAGCTGGAACACCCCGGCCACTACCTGGCCTACCGCGACGAGTCCGACGGCAGCCTCACCGCCGCGGCCGTCCACGGCTTCGCCGAGGACCTCGACGTCTACGCCCAGGACGGCGAGCTGCGCGCCGAGCACGCCTTCGCCCTGTTCGGCATCCCGTTCCTCGTCCTCGACTACCGGATCACCCGCAAGCCCATCAGCGGCGCGTAGGCACCCGTCATCGGGGCGCCGTAGGTAAGGCCCCGGGCCTTCCGGTCAGCGATCTCCGTTCCACCCGGGACCAGCGTGGACGGGACAGGTCAGGCGTCTTCCGCGGAGACGTGGACCACGATCTGCCGAACGAAGTCGTCGAGGTCGCCGAGGTCTCCCAGACGGGTGATGACGATGTCATCGTTGACGGTGATGTAGTCGTGGACGAGCACGTTCCTGAATCCGACAGCCTTGCGGAGCGATCGCGCGAGATTCGGAGCCAGCGCTCCGTGGTCACCGAGGAGGCGGACCGCGTCACCGTTGTCGGCAGGCGGTCCCCAGCCACGCGCCGCGCAGAGGTGCTGCGCCACATCGACGCACGCCTCGATCGCGGTCACGAAGGTGTACTTGACGCCCCGCAGCCAGATCGGGTCCGCGCGGCGCTCGTCGTCGGCGTCCGCCTCGCGGCGAAGCACGGAGAGGTCATCGGTGATGGCGCGGAGCAGGCGCAGCACCCGGACCTGATCGACCACGGTCAGGTGGTCCGAGCGAGCAGGGCGGCCGCGAACTCCCGGTGAGAGCGGGTGATCCGTGGCAGTTCGTCGAAGTAGATCTTTCGGGTCATCGCTTCCCAGTGCACGCGCGCGGTGGGGTCGTCTTCGACGATCAGCTTTCCGCCGAGGGCGACCCGGCCTGCGAGCTCGAGCGGAGCGTTGTCCAGGACAAGGAGGTCCACCCCGGTCGGCAGGAGTACATCGAAGGAGTTCGGCGGCCGCGGCCCTCCGAAGTAGGCGGCGACGTCGACGTCCGAGTCGACCCGCTGGCGCCCGTCCGCACGGCTGCCATGCAGATAGGCGAACCGGCAGCCGGCCTGACGCAGCGCGGCGACGACCTCCGGCGTCACCGTGCGCTCGCGGGACTCATCCACGCTCCGATCTTCGCAGACAGGACGGCCGCACGGCGGGCCGGTCGCGCCCCGCGCCCACCGCGAGGCACTTTGAGGATCACTCGATGCCGGCTACCCGGGCGCCCTGAGCAGGGGCAGCAGCTCGTTGCCCTGGCGCTCGACCTCCCGCAGGTAGGGCGTGTCCGACAGGATGAAGTGGGTGATCCCCAGGTCGGCGTAGCGGCGCAGGGCGGCCGCGACCTCCGCCGCGGAGCCGACCAGCCAGGTCGTGCCGGCGCCCTCGCCGCCGATCCGGCCCGGCGCGGTGTAGAGGTTGTCGTCCAGGACGTCACCGCGCGCCTGCAGGTCGAAAAGGCGCCGCTGGCCGACGGCGCCGGAGTGGCCGTGGCCCTCGGGGAGGTCGTCCCGGCGGGCGGCCAGGTCGGCGACCTTGGCCTCGGCGTCGGCCCAGGCCTGCGCGGAGGTGTCCCGGACGAGGGTGGTGACGCGCAGGCCGAACTCCAGCGGTGGGTGTTCGCGACCGAGCTTCTCGCCGAGCTCCCGCAGGCGCGTGATGCGTTCGGCGATGTCGTCGCGCGGCTCGCCCCAGAACAGCTGGACGTCGGCCTCCATGGCCGCGACCTGCTCCGCCGCCGCGGAGGCGCCGCCGAAGTAGAACGTTGGATGGGGCCGCCCGGGGCGCGCCTGGACCCGCGGGGCGAGGGTCGAGCCGGTGAGCTGGAAGTACTCGCCGTCGTGGGTGACGTCCCGTTCGGTCCACAGCCGGCGGACCAGGCGCATGAACTCCGCGGTGCGGGCGTAACGCTGCGCCGGGCTCGCCTCGCCGTCGCCGTACGCCGCGAGGTCGTCCCGGCCCGAGACGATGTTGACACGCACCCGCCCACTTGAGAGCTGGTCGAGGGTGGCCGCGGCGGCGGCGAAGTGCGCCGGGCGCCAGTAGCCGGGACGCACGGCGATGAGGGGCTCGAAGCTGGTCGTGCGCGCGAGAAGGGCGGTGGCGACGGTGAAGGTGTCCGGTCGGTTCCAGCCGGCGCCGAGCAGCGCGCCCCGCCAGCCGTGCCGCTCGACGGCGAGGGCCTGGCGGGTCAGCGTGTCGAGACTGTTGTGGCCCGCCGTCGGGTCATCACCGCGGTGCCCGGGTCGGACCTCGTTGGGGACGTACCAGAGGAACTCCGCGTGACCCTGCGCGGTTCGGGTGCTCACCGGCCGTGGCCATGGGCGTGGGCCGGCTCGCCGGCCGCCACGATGTCGGTCGTCGGCATGACGTTTCCCTCCAGCGACAGTGATGCCCTGATGCCACACCACCCCGCCGATCCTGGCAACTCATTGCAATGTGTTCGTAACACATGGACAACACTCCGGCCGGATTCCCTCCCACCGCCCCGGCCACGGCCCGACGACAGCATCACGATCCTGCGGCGGGTACCCGCGTTCGGGCCAGGGCTGCGCGCCGTTCCGAGCTGCGCCCCGCGGCGGACCGCGTCCCCTTCCAGGGCCGCTGCGGGCCGAGCCGGCGGCGGTCCGCGCACCTAGACTGATCAGCGTGGTCGTGCGTCTTACTCTCCTGGACGGGGTGCGCTGGGAGGGCGCCCCGGTCGCGGGTGACCGGTCACAGGCTCTGCTCGCCGCGCTGGCGGCCGAGAACGGGCGGCCGGTGCGGGCGCGGCGCCTGGTCGAGCTGATCTGGTGCGGGGAGCCGATGGCGAATCCGGCCAAGGGCCTGCAGGTGGTCGTCTCCCGGACCAGGGCGGCCTGCGGTGCCGGCGCGGTGGTGCTCGACGGTGACGGCTACCGGCTCGGCGTCGCGCCGGCGCAGGTCGACAGCTGTCTGCTGGGCCAGCTGGTGGCCGAGGCAGCCGGCCTCGACGCGACCGATCCGTCGGCCGCCGCCGCGCGGGCCAGACAGGCCCTTGAACTCGGCGCCGCGCTGCCGTCGACGC
>NZ_JALKFU020000500.1 GCF_023242965.2 Frankia sp. AgKG'84/4 | reverse complement strand
CGCCTCGCCCTACCGGACCGGCGCCCTGTGGCGGGTGCACGGCGCGAGCGCGCTGCTCGTCTGGCCCCAGTTCACCATCAGCGCCTTCGGCCTGGTGTTCCTCGTCGACGTCCGGCACTGGGACGTCACCACCGCCGGGCAGGTCATGGCGGCCGGGCAGGCGCTGGGCGCGGCGGGCCGCATCACCGTCGGCGTCTGGTCGGACCATCTCGGCAGCCGCCTTCGGCCGATGCGGATGCTCGCCGCCGCCAACGGGGTGCTGCTCGCCGTCCTCGGCTGCGCCGCGCTGTGGCCGTCGTGGCCGTGCGACGTGCTGCTCGTCGTCGCCTGCGGCCTGACCGCGAGCACCAACGGCCTGTCGTTCACCGCCACGGCGGAACTCGCCGGCCCGAGCTGGGCGGGCCGCGCGCTCGGCGCGCAGAACACCGGGCAGAACCTGACGGCGTCGCTGGCCCCGCCGGTCGTCGGCTGGCTCATCGGCGCCGCTGACTACTCCGCCGGCTTCTTCCTGGCCGGCGCCCTGGCGGCCGTGGCCATCCTCGTCGTCCCGATCACAGCGACACCCCGTGCCGTCGCTGAGACGGCGCCGACCGCCGAGGCCACGAGAGCAGCCGAGCCCGGCTCACCAGCCTCGGCGACGTCAGCCGCAACCTCCGGCCGATGATCCGCCTCCCGCGGCCGGGCTGTCCGCCGCGGCTGACCCGGAGCCCGCGGCCAGGCCCGTGCCGGCCAGCACCGAGACGGTCGCGCCGCGACCGTTCGCCACGGCCAGGTCGACCTGGCCGTGGCCGGTGAGGTCGCCCTCGGCCAGGGAGGATGGCCCCGGGCCGGCCAGGTAGACCTGCTGCGGGGCGAACGTTCCGTCACCGCCGCCGGGCAGGACCGACACGGTCGCGTTCCCGGCGTTCGCCACCGCCAGGTCGTTGACGCCATCGCCGGTGACGTCCCCGATGGTGATCGAGGAGGGCCCCGGGCCAGCGAGGAACGTCCGCGGGGCAAGCAGCGCGCCCTCGCCCGTCGCCGCCAGCACGGACACCGTCGCGTTCCCCGTGTTCGCGACCGCCAGATCGTCAACGCCGTCGCCGGTGAGGTCACCGATGTCCAGGGAGGACGGCCCGGGCCCCGTCAGATAGGGCCGCGCAACCCCAAACGTCCCGTCGCCGTTGCCCGCTAGCACGACCACGGTGGCGTTCCCGGCGTCGGTGACGGCCAGATCCGGCACGTCGTCACCGGTGAGATCGCCCACGGAAACAGACGACGGGCTCGGCCCGACGACCGTGAACCTTGCCGGGCCGAAGGCGCCGTGGCCGTTGCCGACGAGCACGGCGGCCGTGCCGTCGAACTGGTCGGTGACGACGATGTCCGGGTTGCCCTCGCCGGTGACGTCCGCGATCGTCACCGCCGAGGGGCCCGTCCCGACCGGCAGGATCAGCGGAGGTCCGAAGGTGCCGTCCCCGTTGCCGAACAGCACTGTCACCGTCGCGTTGAACTGGTTCGGCACCGCCAGGTCGGGCACGTCGTCGCCGTTGAGGTCGCCGACGTCCAGGCCGACCGGCCCGGGCCCCACCGGGTAGATCCGCGGCGCCGAGAACGTCCCGTCGCCCCTGGCCAGCAGCACGGACGCGGTGCCGTCCCCGGCGTTGACCGCGACGATGTCGGTCCGCCCGTTCGCGCGCAGGTCACCGACCGACACCGACGTCGGACCGTGCCCGGAGAGGTAGTCGACGGGCGCCGCGAACAGCCCCGCCTGTGGCCCCGCGCCCGCCGGCTCGGGGACGGCGACGAGCACCGAACCCACCATCGAGACCGCCGCGACCATCAGGTGCACCCGCCGCCCACCGGCGAGATGTCCAGGCCCTCGGCTGCCCATGCGACGGCACCCCTGTCATGATCATGATGGCCCGTTCGTGCCAGCGTTTCGGTGCGCATCCGTGATCCGCGGCCCGAGCGGGTCCGGAGTCGGTCCTGATGGTGTCGCGCCGACGTCCCGGACCGCCGCTGCGACACTCCATTGTGTGAGTGAAAAGTGGCACCGCGTACCCGAAGCCGTGCCACGATGTGGTCTTTCTGGCGGTCGCGGTTGATCCGTGGAGGTGGTGTGAGGGTGCGTCGAGCAGTCTGTCCGGGATCGTTCGACCCGGTCACCGTCGGGCACGTCGACATCATCGAGCGGGCCGCGGCCCTCACCGACGACCTTGTCGTGACGGTGCTGCCCAACGCCGCGAAACGCTGCCTGTTCGAGCTCGACGAACGGGTGGAGATGCTGACGTCGACCACCGCGCACCTCGCGAACGTCCGCGTCGCCACCTTCGACGGTCTGCTCGCCGACTTCTGCCTGCGCAACGGCATCACCGCCATCGTCCGCAGCCTGCGCTCCGTGAGCGACTTCGAGTACGAACTCCAGATCGCCCAGATGACCCGCCGCCTCTCCGAGGTGGAGACCCTGTTCATCGCCGCCTGTCCGGAGTACTCGTTCCTCAGCTCCAGCCTGGTCAAGGACGTCGCCAGCCACGCCGGCGACGTCACCCACCTCGTCCCACCGCAGGTCCGCGACCGCCTGCGGGAGAAATACCGCTCACCCGCGTCCCGTTGAGCACCGACGGTTCCAGCCCGGACGGTACGACCTACGTCGGTGGCAGCTTGCCGGGGTTGAGCAGGCCGTCGGGGTCGAAGCGGGCGGCGGCGGCGCGCACGGCGTCGAGGCGGCCGTGGTGCAGTTCCCAGGTGTGGGGGTCGTCGACGTAGACCTCGACGTCGGCGAGGCGGGCCATCCGGTCGTAGAGGTCGTCGGCGCCGTCGTAGCGCAGGAACAGCATGCTGACCCAGTCGCGGCCGTTCGCGGTGAGGAAGCCCTCGAGGTGGATGAGCGATTCCGGCGCGAGCGCGGCGACCTCGGCGCGCCGCCGCGTGAGGCCCGGGCCCATGCACTGCAGGTGGGTGAGTTCCGGGCGGACCTTGCGGACGCGGTAGGTGGTGTGGTTGTACGACAGCGACGCGATGTGCGCGGGGCCCTTGGGGCGCACCGCGTCGACGCGGCCGCCGTGGCGGGCCACGACCGCGCTCGCCGCGTCCACGCTGTCGTCGGTGATGATGCCGCGCACGCTCACTCGGTCGACGGGCAGCGCCGGGTCCGCCGGGCGGTAGGTGGCGATGATCCCCGCCTCGTCCAGCGACAGCAGCCGCGGCGTCGGGTCGAGGTCGAAAAGCTCTTCACCCGCGGCGACGGCGCCGTCGAGAGTCGGGAACGACGCGTACAGTCCGGTCCAGCGCCGCGCGGGGCGCAGTGCCACCGTCGCCTCGGCGATCACGCCGGAGACGCCGAAGGCGTGCGCCATCGCCGTGTTCGCCGGGAACGGCACCTCCACCGGCGTCGCGTCGTCCGTGCACGGAACGACGAGCAGGGAACGCAGGTAGCCGTCCCAGATCGCGCCGTTCGCGATCGACCCGGTACCGCCGGAACCACCGGCGATGAATCCGGCGACGGTGCTGCCGACCGTGGACGGAAGGATCGCCAGTTCCTGGCCGGTGGCCGCGGCGGCCTTCTCCATCAGCACGAACGACGCGCCGGCCTCCGCGTGCAGCCAGCCGTCGGAGACGGACAGGATGCGGGTCGCCGCGGAGGTGTCGAGGACCAGGCCGCCGAACAGGGGGATGCCCTGGCCGTAGTTGCCGGTGCCCTGGCCGCGCACGGTCACGGGGATGCGGTGGCGGTGCGCGGCGCCGACGGCCGCCGCGATCCCGGCCGCGTCGGGCGGGCGGACGACGACGTCGGCGACGCCGCCGGGCAGCAGCGGCGCGAGCACGGGGCTCATGTGCGCCCAGTCCGTCGACGCCGACAGCAGGGTCGAGGAGTCGCGGTGCACGGCGTCCGCGCCGACGAGCGCGGCGAGCTCCGCGGCGAGGGCGTCGAGCGCGGCCGGGTCGAGCGGGGTGACCTTCGGCAACGTCGCGCGGCCGAAGCCGGCCGTCGTCGACACCGTCCGCGGCCGGGAGCCGTTGCGCTGCGTCGTCCGGGCCGGTGACCGCTCAAAGCGGGC
>NZ_JALKFU020000004.1 GCF_023242965.2 Frankia sp. AgKG'84/4 | reverse complement strand
CGCCCGGTCGGCGTGGCGGCCGCCGGTTCCGGCTGGGAGGCCTGCGCCGGGACGGGAACGACGGCGAGCTCCGCCCGCTCCGCCACCAGCTCGCGGATCTGCGCCGGCTCCAGCCGCCGCAGCAGCCGCGAGACCTGTTCGAGCAGCAGGCCGGCCAGGCTGGCGGCAGAGTCAGTCACCGTGGGGGTCTCCGATCCTTCCAATGATCTCGGTCACCAGGGAACGCATTTCCTCGACGTTCAGCCTGGGCGCCCGGTCGGACAGCACCAGCGGCACACTCTCGCTGGCGGCATCGGCGTAGAAGCTGTGGTTCTCCCGCACCACCCCGCGAAAAGCAGGCACGCCGGCGTGGTGCCGGTCGATATAGATCTGCTCCGCCAGGATCGGCGCCTTTCCCTGGAAGCGGACCATCGTGAACACCACGCCGAGGATCACCGCCGACACCCGGTCCTGGGGATCCGCGGACCGCAGCCGGACCGCCGCACCGTCGTAGACGCTCCCGAAATACGCGAAGCGATCGACGAAATGTTCGATTGCCACGGTCGACAGCTCGTCCGGCTTCGCCGGGATCACCAGAAAATCGCTGGCGAGAACGGCCGAGCGGGTCAACATTCCGAAGCTCGGCGGGCAGTCGATGACGACGAAGTCGTACTCGCCGGCCGGGATGAGGGACAGCGCGTCGCGCAGCCGGCCGAAGACACGCAGGAAATCGCGGCCGCTCCTGCCTCCGGCCGCTCCGTGCGCGGCGACGACCAAGTCCTCCTCCACCTCACTCAACGTCAGGTCCGACGCGATGATGTCGAGGCGCCCGCTGCCGGGGATCCAGAAGTTGGCTCGCGCCGGTGTGGCCACAAGCTCCAACGGATCACGCAGCTTTCCCCGCGGGCGCCATGACTCGAACCAGTGCTTGATCGTCTGGCTCGGCTGGAGGGTCTGGCGCCACTGCTCGGGACGATAGAAAGAAAGCGTGAGGCTCGCCTGCGGATCGAGGTCGACGAGCAGCACCCGTTTACCACGCCGAGCGATCTCCGCACCTATGTTGGCGGTCAGAGTTGTCTTTCCGACTCCACCCTTGTAGTTCACCACCGAAACGACTCTCACCGACCCCCCTCGGCCAAGTCACATTTCGTTGCCACGAGCCCCCCGGCATATCGAGGCGCCGCCGTGGACGACCTCCGCAACACTGTCAACTCTAACATGACCCTTCAGCAACCGAGCCGCCGCCCGCGTGCACAAAGAAGGCCATCTGCGGTCACTGGTCAGCCGGTCGGCGGGTGTCGGCGGATAGTCCCGCGCCGAGCCCCTCGGCTGATACCCGGACCAGCCGCACGGCCGAGCACGACGCCGGCCCGCCGGCGCACCTGCTGTGGGGCGACGCCGACTGCTGGTCCTCCGTCGATCTCGGCCGCCGTCTCGCCGACCCCGGACCGCGCGATTGTGGCATCCTGATGCCACCTGGCCGGCCGCCGGAATATCGTGTGGTCCACCCCCACCGCACTGGCGGCCCTGAACACCGAGCTGTACTGATCGTCCAGCTCGAGATGAGGAACACTCAGATGCTTCGCGCTGGCGACACCGCCCCGGACTTCGAGCTGCCGGACGAGACGAACACCCCTCGCAGCCTCTCCGCCCTCCTGGCGGACGGTCCGGTCGTCCTGTTTTTCTACCCGGCGGCGATGACCAAGGGCTGCACGGCGGAGAGCTGCCACTTCCGGGACCTCGCGGCGGAGTTCGCGAAGGTCGGTGCGCAGCGGATCGGCATCAGCACCGACACGGTGGCCAAGCAGAAGGAGTTCTCCGACAAGCACTCCTTCGACTATCCGCTGCTGTCCGACGCCGATGGCACCGTGTCGCGGGCGTTCGGCGTGAAGCGGCCGCTCGACCTGCTGCGGGTCAAGCGCGCGACCTTCGTGATCGGTGCGGACCGCGTCATCATCGACGCGATTTCCAGTGAGGTGAACATGAACACGCACGCAGACAAGGCACTGACCGCGCTCGGCGCCTAGGACGACCGGGGCCGCCGGAACCCGAATGGAGTCGAATGACGGGCGTCGGCGGCCGGCTCGGAAATCCGGAGAGCGGAGATGACCAGGCCGGCCGCCGGCGTGACAGGCGCGTACGCCAGACGGAACCGCCCATCCTCGGCTGCTGAACCACCGTCGGCACCGGCCAAGGCCCCGGGCGGTCCTGGCTACCAGGCGAAGTGCTCGGGGGCGGTTCGGTAGCCCGGGAAGATCTCGTCGAGGCGGGCGAGCGCCTTGTCGTCGAGGTGGACGTCGAGGGCCCGCACGGCGTCGTCGAGTTGCTGCTGGATGCGCGGGCCGACGATCGGCGCGGCCACGGCCGGCTGGTGCAGCAGCCAGGCGAGCGCGACGTCACCGGGCTCATGGCCGAGTTCGGCGGCGAAGTCCTCGTAGGCCTCGATCTGAGGGCGTTTGGCCGCCAGGGTCTGCGCGGCGCGGCCTTCCAGGCGCCGCCGGCCGTCGCGCTCCTTGCGCAGCACTCCACCGAGCAGTCCGCTGTGCAACGGCGACCATGGGAGCAGGCCCAGGCCGTAGTGCTGGGCGGCGGGCAGCACCTCCAGTTCGATCTCGCGGGTGAGGAGGTTGTAGATCGGCTGTTCGCTGACCAGGCCGAACGTCCCACGCTTCGCCGCGGCGGCCTGCGCCTGGGCGAGGTGCCAGCCCGCGAAGTTGCTGCTACCGACGTAGAGGATCTTGCCGGCGTTGACGGCGACGTCGATGGCCTGCCAGATCTCCTCCCACGGAGTGGTGCGGTCGACGTGGTGGAACTGGTAGAGGTCGATGTAGTCGGTCTGCAGGCGGGTCAGGCTCGCGTCCAGAGCGCGGCGGATGTTCAGCGCCGACAGCCTGCCCTCGTTGGGCCATTTCCCCATAGGGCCATAGACCTTGGTCGCGAGCACGGTGCGCTCTCGGCGCCCGCCGCCCTGCGCGAACCAGCGGCCGAGGATCGACTCGGTCGAGCCCATGCCCTCGCCCTGGCCCGACACACCGGCCGAACGCAGGCCGTAGACATTGGCCGTGTCGAAGAAGTTGATGCCGTGCCCGTGCGCCGCCTCCATGATCTTATGTGCATCGTCCTCGCTGGTCAGCGGGCCGAAATTCATCGTCCCGAGGCACAGGCGTGAGACGGACAGACCGGAACGGCCGAGCTGGGTGAACTGCATGTCAGGCGACGTCCTCTCCACTGAGGAATGAGGTCGGCACCAGACTCACGGACGGCGCCGACACCCCAGTCTCCTGCGTCGAGGGCGTCGCGCGTCAAGCTCCGCATCGAACGCATCCCCCTGAGCCGGCCAGTGTCCCACCGGACCGGTGCGGCCGGTAGGACACTGGCCGCGCCGACAGACGTTGTCAGCGGCTCGCGGGCCGGGCCGATTCGGTGGGCAGGCCGGCTGCCACCCAGTCCTCGATGCCCTCGCGGTACTTGCGGACGTTGGAGTAGCCGAGCACGGAGAGCCGGTCGGCGACCTGTCCGCTGTTCGGGCAGGCGGGGTTGGAGCAGTAGGTGACGATGGCGGCGTCACGGTCCGGCAACGCGGTCGCCGCCTGCGCGTCGACATCGGCCAGGACCAGGGGACGGGCACCGGGCAGGTGCTGCTGCTCGTAGTACCCGCCGCCCAGCGCGTCGACGACGGTCACGGTGCCCGCGTCGATCGCCGCCTTCAGTTCGTCGCGGGTGATGAGTGCGGTCATGACTACCTCCAGAGGATCGGACTATAGTCCGCTTATGCAGGACGACCATAGCGGACCGCAGTCCGTTTGTGCAACGCCGCTGGAGCTGCTGCGTTCCCGCCCGCCCAGGGAGCGCGCCGACGCGGCGCGCAACCGGGCGGCCGTCCTGGACGCGGCGGCCCGCCTGTTCGCCGAACACGGGGTGGCGGCGGTCTCCCTGGACCAGATCGCAGCGGCCGCCGGCGTCGGCAAGGGCACCCTGTTCCGCCGGTTCGGCGACAAGGCGGGCCTGGCAGTCGCGCTGCTCGACGAACGGGAACAGGTGCTGCAGGAGGCGGTCCTGCACGGGCCGCCGCCGCTCGGCCCCGGCGCGCCCCCCTCCGAACGGCTCACCGCGTTCGTCGACGCCTACCTCGACTACCTGCTGGAGCATCTCGACCTGGTGCGGGTGTCGGAGACCGCGACCCCCGGCGCTCGCTACCGGATCGGCGCCTACCGGTTCTGGCACCGGCACGCGGCCGTGCTGCTCGACGGCGTCCCCGACCCGGACCACACCGCCCACGCCCTGCTCGCGGCCCTCGCGGCCGAACACGTGGCCGCGCTGCTGCCGGAGCTGGGGGAGTCCCGCATCAGAGCGGGCCTGCACCGTCTCGCCGAGAACTACGGGCACTTTCGCAGTGGTTAGACTCCGGATCCCCGGACATCCGCTGATTTCCGGGCGTGCTAAGACGATCCACGGGGGATCCGATGACTGACGCAAGGTATCCGACCGGCAGGGAGCGGACGGCCGCGCCGCGCGCTGACCTACAACCGGCTCCATATCCCTATCAGCAGGCGCCGCTGGTACCTCGGCCCGGCCAGCGTGTCGTGCCGGGTCAGCCCACGATGAGGGCAGCTGCTCCCATCCCGCGTAAGCAGGGTGCGTGGGGCCTGTGGTGGCTCTGCATCATCACGTTCTCGATCTACTATTTCATCTGGTACGACAGGATCAACAGCGAGCTGTCCGCGGTCCTCGGTCAGCCGCGCAGTGCGAACGGCCAGTGGTGGAACGTGCTCATCCCGATCTGGAACCTCGTCGGCCTCGGTGCCACCGCCAAGCGCCTCAATGCCGCGCATGCCCTTCTCGGTTCGCCGACCCGGGTCGGCATCTTCACATCCTGGTTCTGGGCGCCGTTCTGGTTCGGCTCGCAGACCCGCTATCTGCAGCGACGCGTGAACATCCTGCATGACGTGCTGGCCTCGCGCAGCGCCCACCAGGGTTACTGAGCTGCTGTTTCCCCGCGTGGGCGGGGAGTTCGCCTGAGCATGGCGGCGGGTCGCGCGGTTTCACTTCGACGCGGCCCGCCGTAGCTTCCAGCCAGCAGCGGTGGGTGCCGTCGACGCGCGGGCTGACACGCCCGGTGGCAGTATTCGGCCTGGACTACAAGCCGGCCGGGCCCGCGGGGACAGGACAACGATGACGAGGCGGCGGTGACGGGGCGAACGGCGCACACCGCACAGCCCAGCCTGGCGCCTGTCCTGAGCGGGCGGATGCTGTTGTTCCTCGTCCTCGGTGACGTTCTCGGATCGGGGATCTACGCGCTCACCGGGCAGATCGCCGCCGACGTCGGTGGAATGATCTGGGCGCCCTTCCTGATCGCCTTCGCGTTGGCGTTCCTCACCGGGACGGCCTACGCCGAGCTGGTCGGCAAATACCCTCGGGCGGCCGGCGCGGCGCTGTACGCCAACGAGGCGTTCCGCCGCCCGTTTCTCACCTTCATGGTCGGTTTCACCGTGCTGGCCGCCGGGATCACCTCCACCGCCACCGCCGCGCGGGCCATCGGAGGCAGGTACCTCGCGGAGTTCGTGACGGCCCCGACGGTCCTCGTCGCGGTCGCGTTCATCCTGCTGACCGCGATCCTCAACGCCCGGGGCATCGAGGAGTCGGCCCGGGTGAACCTCGTGCTCACCGTGATCGAACTGGGTGGGCTGTTGCTGATCGTCGGGATCGGCGTCTACGCGCTCGCCACCGGAGCAGGTGAACCGGGACGGGCCTTCGAGCTGCGTGCCAAAGGGTCCGCGCCGCTCGCCCTGCTCGCCGGGACGACGCTCGCCTTCTACGCGATGCTCGGCTTCGAGAACTCGGTGAACCTCGTCGAGGAGGCCCGCCGCCCGCGCCGGGACATGTCCCGGGCGCTGTTCGGCGGCATGTTCATCGCCGGCGCGGTCTACCTGTTCGTCGCGTTCACCTGCGCGATGCTGGTGAATCCGGACATCCTCGCCGGCTCCAGCGCCCCGCTGCTGGAGGTCGTGAAGGCCTCCGACGTGCCGGTGCCGTCGAAGCTGTTCGCCGCGGTCGCGCTGGGCGCGGTCGCCAACACCGCCCTGATGAACATGGTGATGGCCTCCCGGCTCGTCTACGGCATGGCCGCCCAGGGCACGATCCCGACCGTCTTCGCACGGGTGCTGCCCGGCCGACGCACCCCACTGGTGGCGATCGGCTTCGTGACGGTCCTGGCGATGGCCCTGGCCAGCACCGGCCAGCTCGCCGGCCTCGCCGACACCACCGTGCTGCTCCTGCTGCTGGTCTTCCTCACCGTCAACATCAGCGCGCTGGTGCTGCGCCGCGAACCCGTCCCACCGGGCGCCTACCGCGCCCCCACCTGGGCCCCGGCGCTCGGTGCGCTGTCCTGCGCGACACTGGCCACCCCGCTGGTCCACCGCGAGGCCACCGTCTACCTGCGCGCCCTGGTCCTGCTCGCGCTCGCCGGCGCCCTCCTCCTCACCCAGAAGGCCGTCAACGGACGAACGGAACGCGAATGAGCTTTCGCCTCGGCTGGTGCTCGCCGCCCAACGGCGCCGACGAGATCATGCTTTACTGCTGGGCCCGCGACCCCGACCAGATCGACCGCATCGCCGCCGCCATCGCGTGATCGGGTACGCGGATGGCATGGCGGAGTGGAGGATCTGCCCTGCGCTCACGTGCGGGGCGGCGGAGCCAGCTCCCATCCGGGTCAGTCCTGGGGGAGGGAGAGCCCGTCGATGAGATGTTCCAGGGCGGTCGTCATCTCGGCGCGGGCGGTCTCGGAGTCCTCGGCGCGGGCGACGTAGTGGGCCGCCTCGTCGCTGGCACCCATGAGGAGATGGGCGAGCGGACCGACGGGCTGGGGCCGCAGGCGCCCGGCGTCCATTCCGGCGGCGAGCACGTCGCGGACGAGGCCGAAGACGTGACGCTGGCACAGCTCCCGCCACTCGGACCAGCCCAGCACCGAGGGGCCGTCGAGTACCACGCGGTGCACCTCCGGCTCGACGCAGAGCCGTAGCCAGACCCGCGCGGCCAGGCGCAGCGCCTCGACCGGGTCGGTGGTCGCGGCGCCCGCGACCTCGGCGGCGATGCGAGCCGCCACGTCCGCCTCGATCGCGTCGACGACCGCGGCGAACAGGGCCGTCTTGTCGGTGAACTGGTGGTAGAGGGCCCCTCGGCTCACCCCGGCCGCCGCGACGACCGCGTCGGTGGCGACCCCGGTGAAGCCGTGCTGGGCGAACAGCCGCCGCCCCGCCGTCACCAGCGCCGCCCTCGTCGCCGCGGAACGGTCCGCCTGACGCCGCCGCGCTGGCTTCGGCTGCGGACCCGGCGCCGATTCCGGGCCGGCCGACGGGCCGGGGCTGTCCGGCTGTTCGGGGCTGTCCGGCTGTTCGGGGGTGGCCGGCTGTTCGGGGGTGGCCAACATAGACACGCACCGATTCTGCCCCGGCTGGCAACTCATTGAGAAACATACAGTCAGACTGTATGTTTCTCAATGTGGACGCCTCACCGCAAGCCGATGTCGTTGACCTTCCCCAGGGCCAGATCTCGCACCGAGTGGCGGGACCGCGGGTGTCTGACCGACCGCCCGTCGTCTTCCTGCACGGGCTGCTCGTCGATGGCGGCCTGTGGGCCGCCGTGGGCGACCTGCTCGCCGACCAGGGTGTGCGCAGCTACGCGCCGACGCTGCCGCTCGGCTCCCATCCGACGCCGATGCGTCCGGACGCCGATCTGACGCCTCCCGGCATCGCGCGCCTGGTGCTCGACTACCTCGAAGCGCTCGACCTGCGCGACGTCACCCTCGTCGGCAACGACACCGGCGGCGCGATCGCCCAGTTCGTCCTCGACACCGACCCGACCCGCATCGGCCGGGTGGTGCTGACCAACTGCGACGCGTTCGACGTGTTCCCGCCGTTCCCGTTCTCGCTGCTCGTCCGCGTCGTGCGCCACCCGGCGCTGGTCGCGGCGCTCGTGCCCCCGCTGCGCTCGGCGCGGCTACGCCATGGCCCGCTCGGCTTCGGCCCGCTGGCGAGCCGGCCCCTCGACCCGAAGCTGACCCGTGGCTGGGTCACGCCACTGGCCAACGCGGACATCCGCCGTGACGCGGCCAAGCTGGCCCGCGGTATCGACCCGAAGGACCTGCTCGACGTCTCGATGCGCCTCGGGAAGGTCGTGACGCCGGTCCACTTCCTGTGGGGCGACGCCGACCGCTTCTTCCGCGTCGAGTTCGGCCGCCGCCTGGCCGAGGTCCTTCCCGACACCACGTTCGACACCGTCGCCGGCGGTCGTACGTTCCTCCCTCTCGACCACCCCGACCGCGTCGCCGCCGCCATCCTCGCCGCCGCCTGAGCCTCGGGCCGTCCACCCGGCGTGTCGCCCTCGACGCACTGGGCTGATCCGCCGGCGTTTTTGTCCTATCTTGGGCATCCGGCGAGGAGGGGCGCGATGGACTGGGGCACGCTGGTCGCGACGGCCAGCGGCGCGGTCATCGCCATCGCGGGCGCGGTCCTGGCCGATCATCTGCGCGGCCGGCGGGACGACGACCGCGGCCAGCTGCAGCGACGACGGGATGCCTACCTCGCGTTCATCGTCGCAGCCGGTGTCTGCCACACCCGGCTGCGCCAGATCGCCCAGGGCGGCCCCGCCAGCGGCGACCGCGACGCGGCCTCGCGGGCGGTGCTCGCCGAGGCGGGCATCTACGACGCGCGCGAGCGGCTGTTCCTCGATGCCACCGCGACCGTCGCCGGTGCCGGTCAGGCGATGTTCGAACGACTGCGCGCGCTGCGGCAGGTGATCGCCACCGGCGCCGAGCTGTCCTCGGCGGCCTTCCACGAGGCCTACCACCCCTACCTCGACGCGGTCTGGCGCTACCGGGCGGCGGTTCGCGCCGAGCTGGAGATCGCCGAGCTGTCACCGGTGGTCTTCGGCTGGGACAACTGGGACGGCAGCGATCGCTGCCCCCAGTGCCGCGCGGCCGCCAGCGGCGCCTGATCACAGGTTGGCGCGAAGCCAGTCGCCGCTGGCCAGGACCGGCCCGATGATCCGCGCAGCGCGGTCGAGGGACGTCAGGGCAACCAGCGGGAGAGAAAGGCGCCGTCCAGTGTGTGGATGGTCAGGACGACGATGGCGATGGCGAGTACGGGTACCACCACCAGGCGTTCGACCCTGCCGTCGGTCCGGGGGACCAGGACGATCTCCATCCGCCAGTTCACCGGCCAGAGCAGCAGACAGCCGCGGGGAGTCAGGCAGTCGCCGAGGAGATGCGCGAGGCATCCCGCGACGACCGGGTAGGCGACGAAACCCATGTCCAGGTCGTGCATCAGATAGACGGCGATGCCGGCCATCACGCAGTCCTTCAGCCCCGACCAGAACTCGTGCCCCTCGAAGTCCAGACCGAGTCCGCGCAGGCCGAAGCCGACGAGGATGAACAGCACCGCCCACCAGCCATACCGAAAATGGATCGCCAGCTGGCTCATCGCCACTCCCATGGCGAGCGCGAAGAGCAGCGAGTGGGTGGCGTGTCGATGGCCGCCGCTGGCCCGGCTCACCCAGCGGCACAGGGTCCGGGTGATCGGGCCGAGGGTGTTCGCGATCCGCCCGTTGTGATGGTCGATGTCCGGCAGCAGGCCCGCACCCGCGGCCACCACCCCGCCGGCGATCACCTGATGGGACGACAACGACAGCGCGTGGGTCCCCAACCAGTCCTCCCGGCCCAGGAAGGGCACGGCGGCAAGCCAGAGCGCGGCGCCGCTCAGCGCGTGCGTCCGCCCCATCACCGTCGACAAACCTCGTTGATCAGCATTCGGTGGACTCTAGTCGGACGATTCCACCCGGCCTCGCCCTACGTGCCCGGTACGCGCGAGGCGGAAGCCGACGTCATCGACCCGGAAGGCCGGATGGCCACGGCGGCGCACGGACGCCCGGCAGCTCCAGTGCTCGTCGAACCAGCCGCCGCCGCGCAGCACCTTGTACTCGCCGTAGACCTCGGCGTCGTAGGTGTCCCAGCACCAGTCCCAGACGTTGCCCAGCATGTCGTACAGGCCCCAGGGGTTCGGCGCCCGCCCGCCGACCTCGTGGAGGTGCTCCTCGGAGTTACCGCGATACCAGGCGATCTCGTCGAGTGGCCCGTACCGCGGGCCGGCCGTCCCGGCGCGGCAGGCCCGTTCCCACTCGGCCTCGGTGGGCAGCCGGTACCCGTCGGCGGTGACGTCCCACTCGACCTCGCCTTCGCCCGTGCCGACCCGATAGGCGGGAGTGAGTCCCTCGTGACGTGTCAGCGCGTTGCAGAACCGGATCGCGTCCCACCAGGAGACGCTTTCCACCGGCAGCCGAGCGCCCCGGGCGGCGCTCGGCGAGTCACCGGTGACCCGCGCGTACCGCTCCTGCGTCACCGGAACCGCGCCGAGGTGAAACGCCGCGACCTCGACTGGCCAGGTTCGCCGTATGCGCCGGTCCGACAGCGTCACCTGCCCCGCCGGGATCGCGATCAGCCGGCTTTCCTCATCCGAGTCCACAGCGAGGAGATCGTAGCGATGTTCGGCTGGCGGGTGCACTGTGCGGTCGTCGCCACGGCTGGCACCCAGGTGGTCTGCACGACGGTCGTGCCCACCGGTGAGCTGTACAACGTCAAGATGACGGTGACCTCGGTCGCGGGCGGGCGCCTCAACTTCGCCATGGAGGCCGCCCCCGCCAGCTGACGCGCCTCCCCGATTGGCCACCTCGAGCCGGATCGTGTGAGCGGACGACGAGGCGGGGTGCGGCGTCGGGCTCCGCCTCGTCGTTCCCAGGCAACGCGCCGTCGGCTGTACTGCCCACCGTTCGGCCTACCGGGGGCTGTGGTCGTGCTGTTCGTAGATGAGACGGAGCAGCCACAGCCGCAGGAAGCGGGTGAGGACGCTGGCGGCGTAGAGCACCGATCCGAGCACGACCAGGCCGAGGCCGAACCCGGATACACACCCCTGTCCCTGGGATTCCTGTGACGTAGGTCACGGGAAGTTCGGGACATTGAAACAACGTTTCAGCTAGATGACAAGAGGCGCGAGAAACGATCATCGACCGCGTGGCTACTGGTGCGACGGACCAGCGCGGTTGCCAGGAGGAGGCCGCGCCCGGCCGCAGGCGTCCGGCGCCTGTCGAGAGCGGAACGTCGTTTCAGTCATTGCCCGCGCCGACGGGCGGGGACCGTGTCGGGGTGAGCCGGGCGCTGCCGAGCGTGGCGCTGCTGACGTAGCGCGCGTACGGCCGCCGCCATTCTGATCAGAGGCCGATCTCCCAAAGCCGGCGAAAGTAGCCGCCCCGGTCCCGGTCCCGGTCTGGGGCGATGTCGTAGGGGTCGAGCAGGGCCATCTCCCACCCCGGGCCTGGCCAGGGGATCAGCCTGGCAGCGGTCGTGGCGCCGACCTCCCAGCAGGCCTCCTGGTCTTTGCCTCCCGGGCGCGCCGACCGTCGCCTCAAGAACGGGATAGTAGATCTGGTCGCACAAGTGCGCCGAACCCTGGTCAGGAAGAAGTCAATGTCGGCGACGTTTGGTCCGACCCGAAGGGTTCAGTACAGTGACGCACTGTCGTAGCTCATCGGAGAACACGACCTCGTAAGAAGGTCCCAGCTCCCGCGCGGGTGTAGTCGGCCGACCAGAGGTCGAGCTCGTCACGCAGCGCGTCGGTCAGCGGCAGCTCTTCCGGCGACAGCATCCCGTCCTCGGCCCACAATGGAAAAGCGTAGTAGTCGGCCATCACTCGCACCCGCCGCACAGCCACGATTGATCATAACGCCGAGATCAGTTCTGAGCCCGGGAGGCGCACACCGCCGAACGCTGGGGCGTCAGCGGCGGTCCGCCGCCCAGAAATATCTACCTTCCGCCCCGAACGGTCTCCGACACTGTCCTCACAGAGCCCGCGAGGAAGACGTCATGCAGCCGATCGAGAATGGTGCCCGCTGACCGCCTCGCCACTCGCCCCCATTGCTACATCCATCCGGTCGGTCGCGTTACCTCCGGTACACTTCCGAGGTCGAGGAGTTCGGGGTTCCCTGAGAGCTGTCCGTCACCGGAGCGGCCTGATGCCTCCGGCCCCCTCCGTCCGAGGCATCCGAGTCGTCCACGTACTGGAGCGCCACGGCTTCAAGGTGGCGACGGCCAGCAGGAGCCCGGCCATGGCCCAGAGCGCGGCGCTGACGCCGGTGGCGGATGCCGCGCTGGTCGAAGAACGGGGTCAGCACCAGGCCCAGGCGTATACCGAGGCCAATCGTGCACAGGGCGGGCGGTTTCCCTCACGTCCCGGCGGCCAGATCGGGTTCCGCCCGGGCCGGCCGCCGGGACGCACGACGGCTAGGGCGTGACCGTCAGCTGAGTGCTGACGCTCGTGCCGTTGGCCTTCGCGGTGAAGGTGACGGTCTTCGTGGTGCTGACCCGCCTCGCGGTTGTGACATTGACCGTGAGGTTGGCGGCCCCGGCCGGAATGACGATCTGCGATGGGACGCTGGCGACCTGCGGGTTGTTGGAGCTGAAAGTGACCGTCGTTCCGCCCGCCAGCGCGCCGCTGCTCAGGACCGGGAACAGCTGGGCCGTGTTGCCGAGGCTGTTACCGGCCTTGACCGTCGTCGGCACGGCAGTCAGACTGATCAACGTCGGCTGCACCTCGCCGCTGCTCCCGACGTCGCTCACCTTCAGGTACATGGATGTCGGCGTGGAGCCGTTCGTGTCAATGGGGGCGGTGAGGGTACCCGTCTCGACATTCAGCATTTTCGGGCTGCTGGTGCCCGTGGCGAGACGGAAGCGCGCATCCGGATACCCGCCGTCGGCGGTGGAGAACTGGATGCTGTACCAGCCTCCGGTGGGAATGCTGCCGTTGGACTCGCCCGGATACAGATTGGCTCCGGCAGTCCACCAGAACTGCTCCGCCTCGCTCAGCGTGACGGTCGGGGTGGCGTCGCTCACGGCGGGGAAGTCGCGTTCGATCTGGGCCACCCGCTCGCCCGGCAGCCCGGTGGCCGAATTCACCCCGTAGAAGCGGAAGGTGGCATGCACCGGCTCCGGTGATTTGTAGCCGAAGGTGAAGGAGCTGATCAGATGGCTGCCACTGAACGGAACGTCGTCGGCGAGCTCGGTGTCGCCTTCGGCGTAGTAGGTCGGGTAGGTGGGCGTACCAAGACCGATGTTGCTGTAGAACTGGGTCTCCTCGGCGGCCTGGCTGACACCTGCGGACATCGCCAGTACCAGCGCCACGGAGCTGCCGACGACCAGTTTGCGCAGCCCGTTGCGCCTAGCGCGGGTGCGCCGTTTCATGGTGGTGGTTCCCTCGGACGAACCGAGTGGCGCGGCGGCCGGAGTCGGCAGCGCCCGGGCGGTGCGGCGGTGTTTTCTCATGCCCTCCGATACGACCCCGGTCTCGATCCGGTTCAACGTCCGGCTGTCCGAAACGGCGATACACGGGCTGCCAGGGACAACTACCAGCGTCGTGGATCGTTGGTTCTCCGGCAGTATGCAGCGGAGCCCCGGACAGCGTCCGGGGCCCTCGGCCTGTTAAGATTTACTCGGCATCATGGGAATACACGGAACCTTCGTCGGAGGGTATTGGTCAGCCGCCTTCGATCGAGTTGCCGTCGGGTCCGACGACGAACCACTTGCCACCGAACTTGTCGATTCCCTGCCCCATGACGGCCCCGGCCGTGGTGTCCTTGGCGAACCGGTACAACGGATGGCCGTGGTAGGTCACCTGAAGCGTGCCGTCCGCTCGGGTGGTCGTGGCGATCTCGCTCGACGTGACCCCGGAACCGGCTTCCGGCACCTGGGACACGACGTAGGGCGGCCAGGCCTTCGCGCAGTCCCCCGAACACATGGAGGTGGCGCCCTGGTCAGCTCCGAACAGGTAGAGCGTCCGGCCATCGCCGTCGACCAGGATCGGGCCGAACCGGCTGGTGCTGACGTCCAGCGTGGCGGCCGGTCCGGAGGTGGTCGCGCCGCCGTTGGCCGGGGTGCTGGTAGGCGACGTTGCCGGAGCCGACGAGGTCGTCGCGGCTGTCGTGCTGCCCGCGGCGGTGGCCGACTCCCCGTCGCTGCCGCAGGCCACCAGGACGAGGCCTGTTGCGCCAAGGGACAGGATCATCGCAGCGATCTTCTTCATGCGGTCTCCCGATTCGGCCGCCGGCACCGCGGACAGGGCGTCCGCTGCCAGGCGGCGTTCGCGTGCCGATTCGTCCCGTAGCTCTACGAGCCCGCGTCCCGAATCGGTTCAACGGCGCCGACGGTGACGAGCACCACTCGAGACCGCTGGCGGCCGCGGCAGGACCACTTTCTCGAACCGTTGAACCGAACTGAGCCGGCCGTCGTAGACCAGAAGCAGGCGACGACTGTCGTGCTCCGTCAGGGTCGTTCTCCGTCAGGGGTGTCATGCGAAGAAGGGTTTCCCGCGAAGCGTCGGACGCGAAGGAGGAAGCGATGGCCCGGCTGTACCGGGACCATCACCGGGTGCTGTTGTCGTTCATCGGCAAGAACGTCGACGACCGTCACCGCGCCGAGGACATCGCGCAGGAGACGCTGTTGCGAGCCTGGCGCAATCTCGACTCGCTCCGGCCCGACGGAGTTCGTTCGTACCTGTTCACGATCGCCAGAAACGTCATCACGGACGCCTGGCGCGCCGAACAGCGACGGCCGTCACTCGTCGCCGACGGCGACGAGGTCGTGGCGACCGTGCCCGTCGTCGACGACGTGAGCCAGGCCATCGAGGCATGGGTGGTCGCGGAAGCGCTGGATCGCATTTCGCCCGCGCACCGGGCCGTCGTCCAGGAGCTGTACTACGAGGGAAGGACGGTACGCGAGGCGGCAGCCCGCCTTTCGCTGCCGGAAGGCACCGTCAAGTCTCGTGCCTACTACGCGATCCGCGCGCTGCGGGGCGCGTTCGAGGAGATGGGGGTCGGTCAATGACACCCGAACACGACGAGGTTCGGTTCCTGCTCGGGCCCTTCGTCCTGGGCGGTCTGGATGTCGACGACCGGAACACCGTCGACGCCCATCTCGCCGGCTGCGCCGGCTGCCGTGCGGAACTCGAGGAGGCCGCATCGGTTCCCGCGCTGCTCCGACGTCTGCCGGGCCCTGCGGGGGACGGTGAACTCTCCCTGGATGAACTGCTCCAGCGGGTGCGCGCCGAACGACGGTCGGTGCGCCGAACCCGCTCATGGCGCCTCGCGGCGGTCGCTGCCGTGCTCGTCCTGTGCGCGGGAATCGGTCTCGTCGTGAACAGTCCCGCGGCCAACGCACCGACGGGGCACTCCGTCTCTTTCGTCGCCACGACGGGAACGGCGATCACGGGTCGCGCCACGCTCACCTCGAAACCATGGGGAACGTCGCTAGCAGTTGCCTTCGCCAGCCTTCCCGGCAGCGGCCCCTTCGCACTGGAGGTCGCCAGCGTCAATGGCGCGACGGAAAGAGCGGCCAGCTGGTCGTCGACGCCGACGACGAAGGCCAGTGTCGTCGGGGCGAGCTCGATCCAAGCGGACGCCATCGACGTGGTTCGAGCCGTCAACCGTGACGGCCTGGTACTCGCCGTCGCTCACCCGCGGGGCGGCGAGTAGGCCACCGTCGGGTCTGGACACGGACAGCGCGCGTGCCCTTCCACTTCGGGCACCTTGCCGACGATCGACAGTGGCTGGCGCGGGCGCTTCCACTTCAGCGGCGCCGTGAAGCGCACGTCGAGCAGGCGCGCGGCGTCCGGCCCGGACAGTCTCGCGTCGCCGGGCATTCTGGTGAGTACCGAATAGGTCTCCGCCAGCGCATGCCCACTCAGCGCAGGCTCATTCCCGCCCACCACCGCACCACAGCCGCGTGGTGCGTGTGCGAACGCACCAGGAGCGGAACCGCGACACTCGGGTCGACCGCGCATCAGGCCACGCCGAGGAAGGTCAGTACGGCGAGCACCCGGCGGTGGTCGGCGTCCGCCTTCGGCAGGTCGAGTTTGGCGAAAATGTTGTTGATGTGTTTGGCCACCGCGCTCTCGCTGACCACGAGTTGCCCCGCTATCCCGGCGTTGGACCGGCCGCCCGCCATCAGCTCCAGGACCTCGCGTTCCCGCGGGGTGAGCCGGTCCAGCGGGCCGCTGTGGCGGCGCACCAGAAGCTGCGAGACGACCTGCGGGTCCAGCGCCGTCCCGCCGGCCGCGACCCGGCGCAGCGCGGCCGCGAACTCCTCCACGTCCGCGACGCGTTGGCCAACAGCGCCTCGCCATCGCCGACTTCGGCGACCACCTCGAACCCGGCCATCTCCAGGACCTTGACCACCCCGACCCTGAGCAGTACGGAATCCTCGGCGATCACCGCACGCATGGCAGCTCCACGGTGATGACGGTCGGCCCCCCGACGGGGCTGTCGACCGGCAGCGTGCCATCGACCGAGGCGACCCGCTTGGCCAACCCCGCCAGCCCGGTGCCACCGGTGGGTTCCGCGCTGCCCACCCCGTCATCGCTACGACCAGCAGCGTCTTCCCGAAGCGCTCCACGGTGACCTCGGCGCTGGACGCCTCCGCGTGCTTCACCACGTTCGTCAGTGCTTCGGAGACGACGAAGTAGGCGACCGCCTCGATCGTGGGCGACGGCCGCGACGACAGGTCCACCTGCACCCGTACCGGGATGGGTGCTCGGGCGGCGATGCCGGACAGTGCGGCGTCCAGGCCACGGTCCTCCAGAACGGCCGGGTGCATCCCGCGCACCAGGCTGCTCAGCTCGTCTATCGCCGCCTTCGCCTCCCGGTGCGCCTCGTCGATCACCTGGCGGGCGTCCTCGGGCAGGTCCCCGAGCGTGGCCTAAGCCAGGCCGAGGTTGACGGCCAGGGAGACCAGCCGCTGCTGGGCGCCGTCGTGCAGGTCCCGTTCGATCCGCCGCCGTTCGGCATCGGCCGCGTCCACCAGGCCGGCCCGGCTCTCGGTCAGGTCCTCGACCCGGCGGGCCAACTGCTCCTCGCGGCTGGGCCCGAGCAGGACGGTGGCGGTGCGGGTGTCGAGCCGGGAGAGACGGCGGGCGTCTCCGAGGACACGGTCTCGCGGGGCGTGGCCGAGTTGGCGGCGGGCGCGGCGCCGACAGGGCGCGAGCGCGCGGTGGATGCCGGCCGTAGCCGCTGCGGGACGCGGCCCTGCTGCGGGCCGAGGAGATCAGCCTGCTGGGACGTGGGCCGCTCTCCCTGTCCGACCGCCTCCTGGTCACCGTGATCCACCACCGGTGGAAGATCCAATAGCAGGCCCTCACCCGTCTCCTTGGCTCACCCTGGGGCGCCGTCGGCGACGCGATCCACGAGATGACTCCCGTCCTTGAAGGACTCGACCCGCAGATCCGACCAGCAACGATCGCCGCGACAACCGCGCAGGATCTCACCAACCTGATCGACGACAGCAACATCAAGAACGGCACTGGTTCATCGGCGACTCAGAACAACTCGGCCATCGCGACCGCGGTCCGGTCCTTCGGAAGGAACTGGCCGCCGTAGAGGTAAAGGACCAGCGCCTCGGCCCGAGGGCCGTACCGAGCGGGGGCATCCACTCCCACCGGCGCCTGCGCCCGCGTCCGGACGCCGCAGCAGGCACACTCCCGCCCGACGAGCCGAGTGCTCGACGACCTCCGGCGCCACGGGCGGCAAGCACGACCTGCGGAATCTCAATATCACCTGTTGAGTGATTATCATCACACGGCCTCGTTCAAGTTCCAGCTGGGTCGCGCTGACCGAACACTGTCCGTGTTCGGTGCATGTTCCACCCGCCACGCCTATGAACTCCAGGACCAGCTGGTCGGTGGCGCTGCAGGCATCTAGTCGCGCATTGCGGAAAGAGCACCAGCTCACCATTCGCGCTACGCTGTGTATCGATTTTGGTGCTACTGTTGGCCCTTGCTGCGGCGTGCTGGGTTCAGCACCGTTGGGTGAGAGATGGAATCCGTTGCGTGCAATATTGGGCCCTGCTAGATTCACCCATCGCATACTTCATACCAAAAGATTAGGTGAGACACCCACCGTCATCGCCGGCCATATAGACTCCACACATCAACCGTGCTGAACGGCCACCACCTGGCCACCGGTGACAAGGTCGTGCTCTTCTACGCCGTCGCCAACCACGACGAACGTGTCTTCCCTAGACCGGACCAGTTCGATCTCACCCGCACACCGAACCCGCATCTCTCCTTCGGTGGCCCTGGCCCCCATTTCTGCCTGGGATCCCACCTTGCCCGGGCCGAGATAGCCGCCATTTTCCGAGAGATTCTCCGTCACCTACCCGCGCTCAGCGTCACCGCGGAACCGGAATTTCTCCGGTCAGTCTTCGTCAACGGTATCAAGCGACTCGAAGTAGAAACGCGGAACCAGAGAGCATCCGAAGAGGGTCAGGGGGTGTAGCCCGGGTGAGGAAGACTGGTGATGGTCGAACAGCCAGGGTCGTGAGCAACGTAGGGACCTTCGGTGAGGACCGTGCCGGCCAGATCGAGTTGGCGAGAAGCGCTCCCAGCTTGCCGACGGCACGTTGGGCGAGCACGACCTTGTGGTCTTGGTCGAAGGCGGCGAACAGATGCCGACCTACGGTGCCACCGTCCCGGGAACCACGCAGCCTCTTACCGTCGACGGCGACCCGCTGCCCGTCAGCGGCAGCGGGTCGCCGTGACGCTTTCGCCGATCGGCCGCAAGGTGACAACATGCCTCGCCGCCGCCCTCGGGCGGATCCGCGCGCAGTTTCCAGAGCCCTCCCCACACGTACCGCCGGCGTCGACCTGCACGACCCCCCTGCCCGCTACGGCTCGCTCCTGAGCGAAGGAACCCAAAGGAACCTCATCCGCAGACTAAACGTTAGAGCCCTCGACGACGTTCCATTCGTTCAGTCAGTTGACCACCTTCCTCCGCCACCCCCACCGGTCACCCACACCTACAGCGTCCCCAGCCAGAGCGGACGCATTCACAGAGAGGATAGATCATGTCTGATCGCCGTACGAGCTTCGTCTCCCGCGCAGGTGCGGTCGCACTCACGACTGCCGTGGCCTCACTAGGCTGTGTCGTCGGGGCCGATCCCGCCGCTTCATGGGCATCTCTCGGCTGCAAATGGGACCACGTAGGGCCCACCTATTGGAACGACGCCTATTCTCAGGGCGGCTACGGCAACGGCTTTGACAACATGGTAGGAGAATGGAATAGCCAGAACACTCCCGTCGACTTCAAGAAGATTGGAGCGGGAGATGAATCGAAGGCCGACATGAGATATATAGCTGGCGCGTGGGGGTCAGACTACGACTGGTACGGTAAAGCCATAAACGCCGACGTGTGCTCGGGCGGGATATATCCGAATGGAGTGCAACACGTCGCGGTGTCGATTAATCGCACGTACACCGATGGTCGTGCGAACAACCCTAACAATGCCGTCATTACCCACGAATTGGGACATGCGCTGGGATTGGCGCACACTCCCTCCACCTCGCCGCCGGCAATAATGTATCAGGGGGTCGGCTACGACTATCAGGGATACTGGACACCTCGAACCGACGACGTCAACGGTATCAACGCACTCTACTAAGAATATCGATCGAACCCGGAAGGGTACTCCCGATGGATTTCCGCGCGGGCATCCGCCTATTGACCCTCCCCGTTCTCCTGGTGGCGGTGGTCGCCTGTTCAGGAACAAATGATTCCGAGGTAGGGTCGATCTCGAAAACCGAGATACCGACCAGCGCTGAAGTCCAACAGCAGCCGGCGGGTCCGGATAACGCACTCTCGCGAGTCCGCGACTACCACTCGATCACAGAATTGACTACCTACTCTGATCTGGTGGTGCGGGTGCGAGGTACCAAGAAAATCGAGACAACCACCGATCTTTCGATGCCCCACACGATCACAGACTTCGATGTGATCGAGGTGGTTCGCGGAAGCGCTCCCGAGAAGGTCAGGGTCCGTCAGGTCGGAAGCCCCGAATCAGAGCACATCCTGAAATCCAACGGCTCTTACCTTCTCTTCCTGAGGAATTCTGAAAGAGCCCCCGGCCAGTACGTCATCGTCGGGACCGTAGCTGGGATCTTCAGTGACAATTCAGGGATGGTGACACGCCTTGACCCATATTCCACTGACATTCCGGAGAAAGTTCAGCTGGATAGCCTAAGGGCCGATGTCATTCGAGCGCCGGAGCGCGGATGAATGCAGGCAAACCGCTCGAGCGCCGCAACGATGAATCGACTGGAAACCGGAGAGCCAACTTGGCCACAGAGGTGTTGGATGGCGACTCAGACGAATTGATCATCGCGATAGCCGACCGGTTCAGGTTGACGGTGGAAGATCTCTTCGATGACGTCAGATTTGTCGAGGACCTAGGGTTCGACTCGCTTCAAATGCTGGACCTGTACGCGATCGCAGCAGACCTTGGCGCGTCACACCTCGAAGGAATTCGATTCGATTCACTCGGCGACCTGCGCACATTGTGTTGGCCCGGACGCAACCATGGCCACGACAAATCCTCCGATCCTGGAAAGTGCCGTCCGTCTGGCGTTGGTGAGCTAGGTGATCTAACATCGGCGGTACGCGGGAGCGTACCGCTGACACCCCCGCTATCGACGGAGGCGTTCGAGCTCGCCCTGCCCGGGAGCCCCGATCTTCCTTTCTTGTATGCCCTCGCCACGTCCACGGAGACCGGGTACCGGTGGCGTTACCACGGACGCATCCCACCGATGGACAAGTTCGAGGCTGATCTGTGGCAGAACGTGCTCGCCCAGTTTGTCGTCCGGCGCCGAGCCGATGGCGAGCCGGTCGGCCAGGTGGTGTGCTACAGCCCCGACATCAACAACGGGCATGCGAGCCTCGGCGCGGTATTCACGCCAAGGGTGAGCGGCTCCGGTCAAGCACTCCAGGTCGTCCGGCGGTTCCTCGACTACCTCTTCGCCAACTGGCGGTTCCACAAAATCTACCTGGAGATGCCTGAGCACAACTATGACACCATACGCTCAGGTGACGGGAAGGTGTTCGAGGTCGAGGGCCGCCTCAAGCGCCACCTATACCACGGGGGGCGCTACTGGGACCAGCTGATCCTCGCCGTGACACGCGAGCGTTTCCAGGAGCTTCAAGCGTCCGACACCGACCGCCCATCCGCCGACACTGAAAACGGAAGTGGGTATGCGGCTCGAGAGCTCGGCTGACCGGCTACGCGTACAGGCCGACAGCAATCAGATCACTGTCGACGAGTGGGACCGGTACGGTGATCATCGCAAACAGGTGACGGCGGCCGTCCTGTCTGCCCTCACGGCCCTCCCCGCCGGTAGCAGGAGGCTTGCCGTCCTGGGTGCCGGAAACCTGAACGACCTGGATGCGCGGGCGGCGCTCGACGCCGCGTCGTCCACGTGTCTGCTGGACGTGGACGAGGCCGGGGTGCGAAGAGCTCTGACGAGGCACGGCCTGAACCGTGATGGGCGGCTGGAGGTCGTCGGAGCTGACCTCCTGGACAACTCGGGTTCGACAGATCCCTTGTCGGAGCTTCGCGGATCGTTCGACGTGGTGCTTTCTGCGGGCGTTCTCACACAGCTGTTTGCCACAGTCGCCGCACGGTACGACAACCGGACGGATCCCGCCATGCATGCTGCCCTCCTCGAAACCCGGGCACGGCATCTGGGCCAGATGGCGACGCTACTGCGCCCGGGAGGTCGAGGCCTAATCGTTGTGGACGTCGTCGCGTCGATGACCTGCCCGGAACTGCTCTACCCGATGCCCTACCGGAGGCTTCCCGAAGTCCTGGACGACTGCCTGCGGCGGGGGAACTTCTTCACGGGCACCAATCCGTTTGCGATACAGCAGGCATTACAGGACCGTGGCCTGACACGTTGCGAAATCAGCGATCCGTGGGTCTGGAGGATCGGAAACACGGCGCGCCTCACTTGCCTGCTGCGCTTCCAGACGGAGACGGCACGGGAACGCGCTTCGCGCCTGGCTACCTGAGGGGGGCGTGTTCGAGCTCAGCGCGGCAGTGGCCCGGCGCTGACCCCACCGCCGCGGCGGGTGAGGCCCGGGCACGGCGCTCAGGCGGGCACGCGTAGGAGCCCGAAGCCGACCCCACCGGCCAGCGCCGCTGCGGCACCCATGAGCAGCGGGAACTGCGCGCCCCGCGCGTCGAGCAGCACTCCGCCGGCCGCCGCGCCCGCGGTGATCGCCACCTGGAACGCTGTGACCTGGAGCGACATTGCCGACTCGACGCTGTCTGGCTCGACCCGGCTGACCCACAGCTGAGTGGCCACCGGAACCATGTTGAACGCGAAACCCCACAGCACGATCCCGATCGCGAGCAGACCGGAGGTGCCTGCCACGGCGGTGACCAGCAGACCGACAGCCAGCAGGACCGGCGACACAGCCGCAAGCAGCCGCAGTCGCGCGGCGAACGCTCCGGCAAGGACATTGCCCGCCATGCCACCGAGGCCCCAACCGACCAGCAGCCAGGTCATGTGGTGGGAGCCCACCCGCTCGATGGCGAGCCTGATGTAGGGGTAGCTGGCAAAGTTCCCGAGCGCGACCAGGCCGACGCATCCGATTCCCGCCATGAGCCGCCGGTTCCCGACTGCCCTGCGCAACATCGGCAGGCCGGCCGACGGATGCGCCGGAACCGGCGGCAGGACACAAGCCAGCCAGACCGCGGCGAGCACGCAGAGGGCGCTCGCACCGACGAACGCGGCCCGCCAGCCGACGCCGTTGCCGACGAGCGCGGCGAGCGGCACGCCCAGCGCCGTCGCGAGGCTCACCCCGAACGCGAGCGCGGTCGAAACGACCCGCGGCCTGCCGGGCAGAACCGTCGTCCCCACCCCGAAGGCGAAGGACCAGAAGCCGGCGAGTGCGATGCCGAGCAGGAGCCGTCCCAGCAACAGAACGGCGAAGTCCGGGGCGAGTGACACGGCGAGATTGGCGACCGCTCCGGCGACCAGGAGCGCGACGAGCACCGTGCGCCGGCTGGTTCGCGGGAGCACAAGCGCGACGGTGGGGGCGGTGACGGCACCGGCGATCGCGGTGACCGCGATCGCCAGGCCAGCGACACCGTCGCTGACACCGATGTCCGAGGCCATCGTCGGCAGCACACCTGCGGGAATGAACTCGCTTGTCACGAGCGCGGTCGTCCCCGACGCGAGGGCGATCACCGGCAGCAGGGTCGTCGCCGGTGCGCCGGCCCCGTCGACCGACCGACGGTCGGAGATCTGACTGCTCATGGGTTCACCGTGCAGCACACCCGGCCGACGGGAGTGATTGCGTGATCCTTCCCCATCTCCCGCGGCTTCGACCGCCACAACACACGTCCTGTGTCACGGGAGTCGGCCAACCCCAGGACTCGTACCGCCGCCACACCGGAGCTACTGATCGCCACCGACAGGATCTCGCCTGGCGGGCCTGGCTCGATGTGAACGAGGACGTCTCCGACGGCGCCTGGCTGGTCCTGGCGAGGAAGGGCACGACGTCACCGACAGCGTTGCGCCCTGCCCAGCCAGCGGGGATGTAGGTCCTCAAGCAGGCAGGTTTCCACGCCGGCCGCGTCACGTCCGCCCGGTCAGGCCTGTCCGGCCAGCAAAAGCAGCTTTCCGGTGGTCCGCCGGCCCTCCAACAGCCGATGCGCCTTCGCGGCGTTGCTGAGATCGAACACCTCCTGGACGGGAATGACGAGTGACCCGTCGGCTACCAGGGCGAGCGCCTTCTCCGTGGCCGGGGCGATGATCTCAGGGGCGGCGAGTGCCAGATCGATGCTGCTCCAGCCCATGACCGCGACGTTGGCCAGGGCGAGTGCCATCGGTGACGGCAAGGACTCGGTCCTTCCAGCAGCCGATCCGAACTTCACCAACCGCCCCATCGGGGCGAGCGAGGCGAGGCCGGCTTCGAAGACCTGGCCACCCACCGAGTCGAGCACCACGTCGGCGCCCCGGCCACCAGTCGCACTGTGCACGGCTGTCGCCAGATCTGCGTGTGGCACGACGATGTCGTACCCGTGGGCCCGGGCGACCTGGACCTTGTCGGCCGAACCCACCGTCCCGATGAGAACGCTGACGCCGAGATGCCGGGCGACGGCCGCGATGGCCGCACCCGCCCCACCCGCGGCGGCGGAGACGACGACCACCGACCTCGGTCCGACGCGTGCCAGCTCGGTCAGCATCGCCACCGCGCTCGTCCCGATCGTCACGACTGCCGCGGCGGCCTCCAACGACATCCCGGCGGCAGCGCCGACGAGCGGGAACACCCGAGCGGCCGGGACATTCACGAGCTCCGCGTACCCGCCGACGATCGTAAAAGCGGCTACCGCGGTACCGACGGGAAGATCAACGATACCCGGGCCGACAGCGGCGACGTGACCACTCACTTCCAGGCCCGGGACGAACGGCAGGGCGGGCACGGGAACGGCCCCGCGTCGTTGCAGCACTTCGACGAAGTTCACGCCCGCGTACGCGACCCGTACGGCGACCTCACCCGGGCCGGGCTCGGGCTGGACGAGGTCTCGCCGGATCAGGACCTCTGGCCCGCCGGTCCTGTCGAATCCGACGGCACGGCGTGTGCGCCCGGCGCCCGGCGCCTGCGTCAGGGGCGTCGGTACGACGGAACCAGGACTCGGTGCGTTCGACGTTTCACTCATGGGGAAGACGCTCTACGGCCACATCCCAACTGGGAAGTACCCACTTCTCAGTAAGCTACTTTCCTCATGGGCTACGCTTCGGTCGTGGATCACACGTCTCACGACTCGGGCCCCCGGCCCCTGGTGGCGTCGTCCGGCCTACCAGCCGACGTCTACAGCGCCGGTTGCCCCACCCGGGATGTCCTGGATCACCTCGCGAGCAAGTGGACGATTTTGATCATCGACGCGCTCGGTGCGGGGACGTATCGGTTCGCGGAGCTGCGCCGCACAATTGACGGAATCTCCGAGAAGATGCTTGCGCAGACCCTGCGTCGTCTGGAGCGAGATGGTCTGCTCACCCGGACCGTGTACCCGGAAGTCCCACCGCACACCGAGTATGCCCTCACCCCCCTCGGACGCAGCATCAGCGCACCTATCGCATCGCTACGCATCTGGGCCGAGCGGAACATCAACGACGTGCTTGCAGCGCGCGGCGCGTACGAGTCCAAAAGTAATCATCAACAACGCTGACGGTGCTTCCACTTCAGCCCGGTGGCGATGGCCCCGACACCGCAAAGCCGCCGTGGATGTGGAGGGCGTACGGCCGACCTTGAAGCACGGATAGCAAATCTGGTCGCAGAAATGTGCCGAACCCTGGTCAGGAAGAAGTCACTTTTGGCGACGGCTGGTCCGACTCGAACCGTTCAGTGTGGTGATGCGCTGTCGTAGATCATCGAAGAACACGACCTCGCAAGAAGGCCCCAGCTCCCGCGCTACGCGGATTGCCAGAGCGTAGCCTCGCTTGTTCCAGTCGGCCTGGACCTGTTCGCTCGGCCAGCTGTAGCCGTTGGCGATCAGTATGCGGGTGTAGTCGGCCGACCACAGGGCGAGCTCGTCACGCAGCACGTCGGTCAGCGGCAGCGCTTCGGGCGACAGCTCGACGCCTTCGGCCCACAACGGAAAAGCGTAGTAGTCGGCCATCACCTTCACCCGCCGCACAGCCATGGTTGATCATAACGCCGAGATCAGTTCTGAGCCCGTGAGACGCACGCCGCCGAACGCTGCGGCGTCAGCGGCGGTCCGCCTACCAGAAACATCTGCCATCCGCCGCCCCGAGTCGCCGCCGCGGCCACCTACATCACAAGACTCGCCGCCGCTGTCGCACCGCGCTCCCAGCAGGCTTCCCGGGCGGCCGGGTCCAAGGCTCCGAGACGGTGAGCGGGTCACGCGGACGCTTCCATTTCAACCCCCGTCGTGATGGTCTCGACGCCCCGGGCCGCGCTGGTCGTGTCGGAGCTGCCATGGACGTAGAGCGCGTACGGACGGCCAACGGTGGCCTCAAGCACGGGATAGTAGATCTGGTCGCAGAACTTGCGGCAAGTCGCATGCGTCGGTCGATTATGCTACGTGCTTACGAGGCTTGCTGTCGCGGTGGGGCCAAACCGCATCGGTCGTATCGCCAAGAAGCGTGCCTGCTTCTGCTATCGGGTGACGATGACCGTCGCGCGGTGTCCGGCAGCGTTCTTGAGCTTGGTGTCGCCTGTGAGCAGGTCGCAGCCGAGTGCTTCGGCGAGCGCGATGTAGGCGGCGGCGTAGGCGCCGAGGTTGTGCCGCAGTTCCCACATCCGGGGGTGGTAGGGCCAGACCGGATGACGGGTGATCCGCAGGCGCGCGTAGTCAGCCAGCATCTGCTCGCCGCGATGGTCAGTGATCTTCTTTCCGGCGGCGAGCCCGCGGACGGTTGACGCGACCTCGACGTCGAGATGGTGCGGGGCGTGCAGCGTGCGCGGGGCGGACAGGCGCTGGCGGAGCACCTCGTCGCCATTGCGGACGGACAGCACATCAAGGACGAGCGAGCGGTCAACCACGTACGTGAGGGTCAACGCCGTCCCTCGTCGCGCGCCGCGAGGATGTCGTCCATGGTGAGCTCCACCGGTTCCCTGTCGCGGGCGATGCGGGCGATGACCTCGGCGTTGGTCTCCGTGGCCGCGTCGGCGTCCATCAGGTCCCGCAGGTACCCGGACAGCGACTGGCCGAGCGATCTAGCGCGCTCGCGCAGGACCGCGAGCGTCGTCGGATCAACATCGCGCACCTGGATGATGCCCACGTCGGCGGACTCGCTCATATATCCACGCTACCACGATTCATGCATCACGCATGAATCGTCGCGTCAACCTCGCCAGGAGCGTTCGTGGGCACCTCACGACACCTCCGCCGCTCGCGCGCTGTCCCGCCGGGAACGTCGCCGTGAGCCGGCCAGGTCACAGCAGGGTGGAGGGACCGCTCCGATCGGGGATCGGGCGGTGTTCACCGCGGTGGTCTCTGTGCTGACCGCGGGCTGTGCGTGGCGGCATATGCCGGGCGAGTTCGGGGTGTCGGTGCCTACCGCGCACCGCCGGTTCCAGACGTGGACCCGGGCGGGGGTCTGGCCCCGGCTGCACCGGGCGGTCCTGGACGCCCATGGTGAGGCCGGCCGGGTCGACTGGTCGTCGGTGATCGTGGACGCGGCGAGTCTGCGGGCGAAAAGGGGCACTCTGACCGGGCCGAGCCCGGTCCACGATCGCGTGGCTGGACGGCTACCGCAGCTTGACCGTCCGCTACGAACGCGGGCGGGCTCAACTTCCTCGGATTTCTCTGCCTGGCTGCCGCGATCACCTGCCGGAAGAAACTCCCACACCCCACGTGAGACATCCTCTAAGCCGCGCCACCGGACTCGCGAGCGTCCATGAATTTCGAGACCTGGCTGTCCGCCCGGGTAGGGAGAAGCTCGCCGAGCTCCTCACGAGCAACCGGTGACCGGCCTGCCGGATCACCCGGTCTGACCCAGCCAGACATTCCGTTAGCGCCAGTCGTAGCGCTGTCGCGGCCGGTCGGCGCCCTGCGGTCTGGCTGGCATGCACGCTGCCACCGGTGCCGGCGCGCCCCGGCGGACGAGACCGAGATCGCTGCTGATCGCAGCTCTACGGAACTCGACGGGCCTGTCGGCGGCCGGTCATTTCCTGACCGGGGTGGTGCCGGTCAGGCCGAAGCGGGGGCCGCACTGCTCGGTCGTGGCCGGGCTGGCCGCGTTCCAGACGCAGATCCACATCGTGTGTCCGTCGACGGGAATGTAGTTCGTCTTCGTGGCGCCCCAGGACGCGGAGAAGGAGTACGCGATCCCGTCGTTGCGGAAGAGCTCGGCGCCGCAGGACTGGCTCAGCGAGGTGTTGAGCACTCCGGCGAAGGAGCCGGCGCCGTTGAAGTCCAGCCACGCCGAACAGCTCGCGTCGTTGGCCACCCAGGAGGTATCGGCCTCGGAGCCCGGGACCTGTGCGCTGTCGTCGCCGCCGTTGATACCCGCGATGGAGGACGCTGTCAGGCTCGGGGCGGCGCTCGCGGGCTGGACGTTCGACGCGGCGGTGCCGGCGGGACCGCCGGCCGGAACCGTCGACGCGGCCGGGGACGCGACCGGGTCGCTCGGCGTGGCCGGGCCGTTTGACCGGATCGGGTCGCTCGGCCCCGCTGTCCGCGCTCCCGTCGTGCCTGCGGAGGGCGTCGAGCCGGCCGGCCCGGTGCTCGGCGACGCCGTCGCGGAGGTGCCAGCCGTGGGGTGCCCGGGCGGGTCGTTCCTGATGGACAGGAACACGGCCCCGGCCACCACCGCCAGCACGAGCGCGACGACGCCGGCGACCCAGGCACCGCGCGAGCGCCGCGGGCTCCTGGCGCGCGGGCCGACGGGCTGATCCGCGGCGGCATCCGCGCTGGACTCGACCGTCGGCGGCTCCGCATCGCCGTCGACGCCCGGATCGCCCGGGACACTCGGATCGCCCGGGACACTCGGATCGCCCGGGACGGCTGGAACGAGCGGGACGGCCGGAACGAGCGGGACGGCCGGGACGACCGCGGTACTCAGGTCCGGCCGCTCGGTCACGGCGCGGACCGCGTCCTCGAGATAGAGCGGCATCTGACCGCGCGCCGTCCAGCCGGCGCCGAACACCGTCGTCGCCGCGGCCGCCAGCTCCAGCGCGAAGGCTGCGGCGTCCGGAGGACGGGCGGCGGGGGACTTGGCCAGGACGCGGAGCACCACGTCGGCCAGCGGAGCCGCCGCGCCGTCCATCGGCGGCGGCGGCGCGGCCAGCTGCTGGCTCAGCAGCGTGAAGACGGGCAGCTTCGGGTCGAACGGCAGCCGCCCGGTGAGCAGGCTGTAAAGGAGGATTCCGAGCGCGTACAGATCGGTCCACGGGCCAAGCTGGCCGCCCTCGATCTGCTCCGGGGCCATGTACGCCGGCGTGCCCGCTACGCCGCTGGTGATCGTCCCCGGCTCTCCGAACAGCTTGGCGATGCCAAAGTCGGTGACCTTGAGCGTGCCGTCGCCGGCGAACATGACGTTGTCCGACTTGATGTCGCGGTGCAGCACCTTGTGCCCGTGCGCGTGCTCAAGCGCCGCGGCGACCGCCAGTGCCACCGCGCAGACCCGCTCGGGGCTCATCCCCGTCCGCAGCCGGGTCAAGGTGCCCCCCGCTAGCTTCTCCATCAGGACCAGGCACAGCCCGTCGGCCTCGACGTAGTCGTAGACCCGTACGACGTGTGGATGGTCCAGCTTGGCCAGCACCTGGGCCTCGGCGGCGAAACCAGCCGGGGCGGCCACGGCGCCCGTGGCCGCCATCACCTTGATTGCCACGGGGCGGCCCATCTGGCGATGCGTACCGGCCAGCACCAGCCCGAACGCCCCCGCGCCCAGCTGCTCGCCCAGCTCATAGCCGGGCAGGACCTTGGCCACCCGGTCCCGATCGATGATCATAGATCATCCCGTCGGGGCTGTCGTTCCGCATCGTTTCCCTGAAGCGCCATCAGGGCAGAGCCTAATATTTCGCCACGAAGCGCGACAACATGCCCGCTCCCCGTGCGCCTGATGGGTCGTGCGCCCGTGACTCGTCGACGTCGACGACGCCGCGCGGCACGACCCCGAGACCGCTGGATGCCTCGCGCCGACGGCGGGCCACCGCCGGGCATGTGCACCTGTTCGACCCGGACAGCGGACGCAGGCTGGACGAACGGATCGACGGGACCACGTCGAGATCTGAGCTTCCCTCAGTCCAGCGTGCCGCCTGATTCGCGTCCTCGGGGAAGACGCGAATCAGGCCGACGCTTCAGCGCGGCGCCGCAGCTGGCGGACCGGGTTCGGCGTGAACACCAGCAGGAGACGTCAGGATGACGGCCCAGTCGATGAAGATGAGGTCGTAGGGCGACTCGTCGAGCGCCGCGAGCGCGCGCGCCGCAGGGGCGGTCAATTTTGTTCTGGCCGCCGCAGATCGGGCGCCGGTCGACTCCGCCTCGTCTCGGGAGTCGCGTTCAAGCCGGCCTAGCGGCTCCGCCGGCCGCGCCGCGGCGCCCGATCGTGAGTATGGGGTGGAGCAGTCCCGCGACTTCTACCAGGAACTCGCGTCGAACTACGACCTGCGCAACTCCGGGAAACTGGTGTCGACCCATCTCGCGACGGTCGAGCAGGGGCCACTCTACGATGTCCGCTTTGGCTACCGCGATCGGGCCGTCCGAGGCTGTCGGCTCCGGCGCGACGCTCTGCGCCGTGGCGGCCCTCGCAGTGGTGTCACGCCGCGCGTCGCTGGGTCGCCCCCGCTGACTCGATCCAGCTCAACAAGCGGGCCCCGACGAGTGTTCTGAGCTGAGGTTCAAAAAGGGTGGGAGCCTCGCTGCAAGGCGGGCAGGACCATCCCGACCAGTGCGGCGACGTCGGTGTCGGCCATCGGCGCGCCGGTCATGCCCATCCGGTGGAGCAGGGTTCCGACCACGACATCGGTGAAGAACCGGACCCGGTCCTCCGGCTCGCCGAGCGCGTCCTGGAGCGCCAGCCGGTACGGATCCTGCAGCCGCACGGACAGGATCTCGCGCAGGGCCGGGTCGCTGACGGCGTCGCTGAACACGCCGGCGAACGCGTCGCCCACCCCGGGTTCGCCGATCTTCGCCGCGATCCAGTGGATAGCCGAGGACATGATCTCGGCTCGGCTGGCGCCCTCCAGTGAGGCCGGACCGAAGGCGTCCAGGAGGCAGTCCACGATCAGGTCGCCCTTGGACGGCCAGCGCCGATAGATCGTCGTCTTGGCGACACCGGCCGCCGTAGCGATGCGTTCGACGGTGGCGCGCGCGTAGCCGAGCTCGTGGACCGTCCTCAGCGTGGCGGCGAACACCGCGGCGTGGACGCCTGTGCGCGGGCGGCCGGGTGGTCGGGTGGAGATGGCCGATGCCATGGACACAGGATAGCGTTTTTCGCTACCGTGGGTTTCGATACCTAAGGTCGCGAAACCGCTTTCCCGGGAGAGACCATGAACGAGATCATGACTACGGGGCGTCCGTCGGAGCCGGACTGGTTGAGGATGACGATCGAGGAGCTGGTCGCCTACCGCGATGCGGAGAACCGCTTTCGGGCGTCCCCCGCGGTGCGGGCGATCAGCGGGGATCCGGATCCCGGCGCCGCGATCGACTGGCAGGAGGTGGCGCTGCCCGGCCGCGGACTGTCGGTGCGGGTCTACCGTCCGGCAGCGCGCGCCGGCGGAGACGCCGAGTTGCCGTTCGTGCTCCACGTGCACGGCGGCGGGTTCGTGGGTACGGCGGTGCAGAGCGACTGGGTCAACAGCCACCTCGCCGCCCAGGTTCCCGCGGTCGTCGTCTCGGTCGAGCACCGACTCCTCGACCAGCGAACTCCGCTGTCGGCGGCCGTTGCCGACGGCTGGGACGTGCTCCAGCTCGTGCTCCAAGCCGCCGAGCGGTGGGGCATCGACGCGGCGCGGACGGCTGTGTTCGGTGAAAGCTGTGGCGCGTTGATCGGCGCCTTGGCCGCCATCCGGGCCCGCGAGTCCGACCTGCACCTCAAAGCCCAGGTGCTGGTCAACCCCGCCGTCGATGTGACCGAGGCGATGCTTGACCATGCCTCGGTCACCCAGCACGCCCGCACCCCGACCCTCGCCGTGCCGGTGCTGCAGCTGTTCCAACGACTCGCCGTTGCGCCGGGAACCGACCCGCGCGCGCTTTCGCCGCTGTGCGCCGACAGCCTGAACGGGCTGGCCCCGGCGCTCGTGGTGGTGCCGACCCACGACCCGCTGGCCGATCACGGTCGACGTTACGCCGAACGGCTGCGGGCCGCCGGGACGTCGACGCGTCTGGCCGAATTCCCCGGAGCGGGGCACGCCTTCCTCAGCACCCCGGGCCTGGCGCGGCAGGCCGACGCCGCACGGGCGGAAATCCGCGAGTTCCTCCGAGCACACCTCATTGGCTGACGTTGAGCCGCCACAGCCACGGCGCGTTGATCCCGGGCCGTGCCGTCCTGTCGTTGACGCCGCCCAGCCTGTCCCGCACGACACCGACCACGAGGCCGTCGACGGGCAGCGGTTGCGGCCCGTTCCACCTGGAGTGAACATGACCGAAGGCAAGATCGACGGCGCGGCCCTGGACAGTGTGGCCGCAACGTGCCTGTGGACGCTGCGCAACCGCGCCGAGGAGTCGATGCGCCCGGCCTCGGCATTCCGCGATCCACTGGCGGAGCGCCTCTACCGCGGAATCGATTACGATTTTGACCGGTTCGGCAAGCCGAGCCAGAGCCATCCACTGCGCGCGCTCGCCCTGGACATCGCGATCCGCGCCTATCTGGACCGGCGCCCCGCCGCCACGGTGGTCGCCCTCGGCGAGGGTCTGCAGACCACCTACTGGCGCCTGGGACGGCCTGGCATCAGCTGGCTGTCCGTAGACCTGCCACCGGTGATCGACCTGCGCCGACGTCTGCTCCCCCAGGAGCCACGCATGACCGCGATCCCGGCCTCGGCGCTGGACCACAGCTGGATGGACGCTCCCGATCCGGGGCACGGCGTGTTCATCTCCGCCGAGGGGCTGTTCATGTACTTGGAACGCGGCCAGGTGATGAACCTGATCGCCGAGTGCGCCGCGCGGTTCCCCGGCGGGCAGCTTTTCTTCGACTCGATACCTGCATCGCTCAGCAACCGGACGATGAAGAGCTACCGCATGTCGGCCCGCTACACCGCACCGCCCATGCCCTTCAGTTTGTCGGTCTCCGCGGCCGCCCGCCTGCCCGCGCAGATCCCCGGCGTGGCAACCGCCGAAGACCTACAGCCGCCGCTCGGCCGCAGGGCATGGCGATCGAGGACACTCCGAAAGATCGCGATCCTGCCCGGCCCACGCGATCTGCGCCCGTCGATCTCCCTATTGAGTTTCGCTGCCCCTCCCGAACGGTAGGCCGAAGAGCTTGGCCTCGATCCCCTGAACCGCCCCGGGTTCGGTGTCAAGCCCGCAACCCGGCAGGGCCTTCGGGCGTTTGACGCACACCGCTTGGACGTCGTGTGGCGTACGTAGAGCACGCGAAGCCGCAGATTGAGGCCCAACCGATTCCGGTGGGTGTGAAAGTTCACCTCGTCTACCGGGAACCGAACGGCTGGATCTCTCCCTATCACTGCTTCGGGGATATGGAAGCAGCCGCCCGCTACATGGATGCGATTCACCATCTCGCAGGGCACGACGCTGCTAGGAGGCGCGTTTGGGTGTATAGCCCATGCAACTGTCCCTAACCATCCGCCCACCTTCTCATATGAGGGGGTGGGCCTTAGCTTGGTAGGGTATGGTTGTGGCGAAGCTGCTGGTAGTCCATCACACCCCGTCCCCGACCATGCAGGAGATGCTGGAGGCGGTTCTGTCGGGCGCTCGGGCGGATGAAATTGAGGGCGTGGAAGTTGAGGTTCGGCCGGCACTCTCGGCAACTGCCTCGGATGTCTTGGCTGCCGACGGATATATTCTCGGCACTCCAGCCAATATCGGTTATATGTCGGGGGCTTTGAAGCACTTTTTTGATGGCGTGTATTATCCTTGCCTTGAAGCGACTGTCGGTCGGCCGTATGCCCTCTACGTCCATGGAGGCAGCGACACCACGGGCGCCGTACGGTCGGTGGAGACGATCACTACGGGGCTGCGGTGGAGGCACTTGCGGGAGCCGCTGACGGTGGTGGGAGCGCTCGACACTGCTGCCCGCGAAGCATGCTGGGAGTTGGGCGCGACCGTGGCGGCCACGCTCGCGGACACCTAGCGTAACCGCCCGACGCACGCGATTTTGTGCAAGTTCTGCGACAGCGAATCGCTCCAGCGTCAGGACGATCAGCCGGGCCGCCCGCAATGGAACGCCGCAGGCTACAAGGGTACTCATCGCCAGCTCGGAGATCGCGGCCATCCTGAGGGAGAGCTGCGAAGCCGAGATGATCCGGGCGCCGTCCGGGTGGGCGAGCGGTGCGCCGCGCAGCTGCTCGGCGAGGCTGAGCAGCCAGTCCTGCCATCGTTCGTCCGGCTCGGGCGGCGCCATCTCAGCGAACTGCTGCTCGAGGATCAGTTCGGCGATCGCGGTGAGCAGGGCCGCCTTGTTGGGGAGATGCCAGTAGAGGGTTGGCTGCTGCACGCCGAGCCGCGCGGCGAGTTTGCGAAGTGTCAGACCGTCGAGGCCGCTGACGATGAAGGTCCGTGAGGACGGCCGGGTCGTCAGCGTGCCCTGCATACTCGCGGCCGGTGGCGCCGAAATGTACAAAATAACTTATAAGCCCACAACTGGGGCAGAAGACCTCAAGAAAAGATACGAGACCGTCGCGGACGGTGACGACCTCAGCTGTAGAGAGGTAATCCGCATGATGCAGGTTGCCTTCAGTGGATCAGCCGCTGGTCCCCACCGATCTCGGAAGGATGGAGTCGGCGTGAGAGTTCCAGCGGCGCGGCGAACGCACGTTCGGGTGGATTTGTTGATCGCATCAAGTCGGACAAACAAAGAACGGGAAGGATCTCTATGCGGACTCCCGCAGGACCCTGCGCACGATCTCCTCGACCTGGTCCTCGGTCATCACGGGCGCGTCACGGCTCTCCACCGCGCGCGACAGGATGCGACGAACCAAGGCGGACGTCGGGATGTGCTCGGCGGCCGCGCGTGCCTTGAGCGCATCCGCCAACGACGCCGGCACCCGTACCGAGACGACGGCCTGCTCGGATTCGACCGCCTCAGCCTCAGCCGCTTCGGCCTCCTCCACCGCGTACTCGGCACGGATCGCCGCCCGCCGGGCACGCCTGGACGGATCAGTCACGACCGGCCCCTCCCTCCAGGTAGTCGCGGAGGTCGCTCCCCCGGGTCTTCCACGCCGTGATTCCGGCCTGATCGGTCGGATCGAAGATCACAGTCAGCACGAACCCGGCGCTACGGGAGTAGCCGATGAGTCGGGCCGCGCCCATCCTGCTCCTCGGGTCCGGATCACGAACGATCCGCCTGGGATCTCTGGCCGCCTCCACGGTCCATCCAGGCTCGATGTCCGTCGCGCCGGGGTAACGATCAGAACGGCGCCGGATGTAGTCCGCGTCATCCCGATCCCACCACAGGTCACCCGCCACAACTTACAGTGTCACACGTCTACTTACACGCGCGAGCATCGGGCGGCAGGGCGCCCACGAAGGCCACCGGTCCGGCGCCGGGCGATGGCCGGGCGGCCCACGAGGGCGGAGGGACGCCATGAGCGGTTCCACCGGCGGTACGATCACGGAGTGAGACTGGGCGCTTGCGCATGAGCCGGCCACAGGCAGTACTACTTGATTTCTACGGGACAGTCGTCGAGGAGGACGACCAGCAGATCCGACAGATATGCGTCGAGATCAGTGACACTTCCAGCCAGCAGGTCGATCCGCATACGGTTGGCTTGTACTGGTCAGATCTTTTCTCGCGTTTGTGCACGGTGTCCGTGGGGCCTTCCTTCGCCACCCAGCGGGCCCTGGAGCGGCAGTCGCTTCGAGAAACGATCCAGCACTTCGGGTCGGTGGCCGACGAGGAGGCACTGAGTGAGCAGATGTTCGCATACTGGCGGCAGCCGACCCTGTTCCAGGAGGCCACGGCATTCCTGAGCGAGATCACACAGCCGGTCTGTATCGTGTCGGACATCGACCGCGCCGATATTGAGGCGGCGATCAGCCATCATGGCATCGGGGTCGATCTGGTCGTGACAAGCGAGGATGCCCGCGCGTACAAGCCCCGGCCGGAGCCCTTCAGGCTCGCGCTCGGCCGGCTGGGACTACAACCCGATCAAGTTCTTCATATTGGGGACTCCCTGAGTTGCGACGTAGCCGGAGCGACATCACTCGGCATTCCCGTCGCCTGGTTGAACCGGAAAGGCAGAGAACGGCCACAGCAGACACGCATCGACTATGAGGCATCAGACCTGCTGGCCATCCATCGAATCCTGGCGTAAGCGGTCGATGAGATCGACCACCGCTCATGGCGGAGCCGACGTTCCTGGACTCCGACTACCCGACCGGCGTGCCGGGCAACGCCGCCAACTCAGGCGGATCCTGCCTTGGCGGCGGCCTTCATGGCCTTCTTGAAGTCGCGGACCTTGATCCGGGACTCGGGGCTGGTGATGTCGGCGACAGAACGGTAGCTGCCGTCCTCGCCGAACGGCCCGCACGCCTCCCGCCAGCCGGGCGGAGTCACCCCGAGCTGCTCACCCAGCAGCGCGACAAATATCTTCGCCTTCTGCTCCCCGAAGCCCGGCAGTGCCGCGACCTGCTTCAGCAGCACGCGGCCGTCCGTCGCGCTCGTCCAGACCGCCGCCGCCTCACCGTCGTAGGACTCCAGGATCAATCGGCACAGCGACTGCACCCGCTTGGCCATCGAACCCGGGAACCGGTGCAGCGCTGGCGGGCGCGAGAACACCGCAGCCAGCTCATCCGGATCGAACTCGGCCAGCTCGTTCACGTCGAGCGCACGGCCGAGCCGGGCGGCCAACTCATACGGCGCGGCGAACGCCCGTTCCAAGGGGATCTGCTGGTCCTAGAGGCTGCCGATGTGGCTACCGCTCGTGTCCTGATCGTCGGTCTTGACTCACATGCGCTGCCGGGCATCGATGTCGAAGCAGTTGATCGCGGTCTCGCGTACGGTCTCGAACGAGTCCGGGTGGCGGGCTATCTGGTTGAGCAACTCCTCGTCCCGCTCGACGAATCAGCGCCGGACCAGATCAAGCAGGCAGTCGTCAGCCAGGCGTGGGACGTCGTGGTCATCGGCGGCGGCATCCGTAAGCCCGAGCCTCTACTGGAGTTCTTCGAGGCCGTGGTCAACCTCGTTCATACCCGCGTTCCGGCGGCCAAGATCGCGTTCAACGCTGACGGTGGAACCAGTCTCGAAGCCGTCCAGCGAGTCCTTTCCTGACAGATCTCGTGGACACCGCACGCCAGGTCGCCGGGGGCTGTTCGCCGGGGGCTGTTCGCCGGGCAACTGGCTGCCCCGACGGGCGGTACACCGCCCTCCCTGGCGTCTGCGACGCCTCTCGGTACGTGCGTGAGGGCGCCGCTCACATAGCCGATGTGGCAGGTGTGTCGAGGAGGTAACCGTCGGCTCCAAGCACGTCGGCGGCGGCGTCGCCGGGTCGCGCCGCGGCGGTCAGGAGAGTTGCTCGCGAAGCCAGGTGAGGGGGCGGCCTTCGAGGTTGGCCAGGGCCTCCTCCGCGGTCATCGTGGTGCGGGCGGCGACCGGGAATCTGTGCAGAGCGCGGGTCGCGGGGTAGTAGACGTATCGTTCGTCGAACTCGACACAGAGCTCGAACGAGTCGACCCAGGACGCGACCGCTTCGTCCGCGCCGCGGGCGGCCAGTAGCTCCTCCGCGGTTGCGAATCGCTCGACGTACTCCCGCGGGTCCTTGCGGTCTATCGAATAATAGGCATAGACGTTCTCGACCGGGTCGAAGAAATAGCCGACCTCATGCCACTGGTCGGCTTCCACGGTGAGGAACGGGTAGACGTTCGCCGTCGCGGCGACGAACTCGCGCACGGAGAGCTGAGCGTCGGACATGAGGTTGACCGTACCGTCGCGCGGGGAGGGGGCCGCCGGCGTGCCGGCGTGGCCGCGTCACGTAGCCTGGCCGCCGTCGGCGTTGCGTCCATGGTCGATCCGCGGCACGAAGGTCCTGAGGAGGAACCGATGGACGCTCTCACGCTCGGGGCGGCGAAGGCCAGACGGGTGGTGTTGTTCGCCGCCGGCGCGGGCGGCGATCCGGAGCGTCATCGTCCGCTGCTGAAATACCTGGCGGCCCACGGCGCCCAGGTCATCGCGCCATACTTTGAGCAGATCATCCCCGCCGAGGCCACCGCGGCGCAGCTGCTCGCGCGCCCGCTCGGCCTGGTCGCGGCGCTGCGGGAGCACGGCGCGCCGGAGCTGCCGGTCGCCGTCGTCGGCCATTCGGTCGGGGGATGGGCGGCCCTCTGCCTGGCCGGGGCGACCCCGTGGTCAAGCGACGGGACGCCGATGGTCGTGCCCCGCGAACCGCGGGTGTCCCGCCTCGCGCTCTACACGCCGGCCGTCGGCTGGTTCGCCGCCCCCGGCGCGTTGGACGCCGTGACGGTGCCGACACTCGTCTACGCGGGGGAACTCGACCGGATCACGCCGGTCGAGCAGATCCGCGGCCTGACGAAGGCGCCCGCACCCGTCGAGATCACCGTCGTGCCGGGAGCGGGCCACTTCAGCTTCATGAACACCCCGCCGCCCGGCCTGACCGAGGATCCCGCGTTCCAACGCAACCGGTTCCTCGTCCAGCTCGCCCGCGAGACCCAGCAGTTCCTCGACGCCACCGGGGAAGGAACCTGACGCACCTCAGCCGTTGCGGGCGGACTCCGCACCGGTGATCCGGGCGAGCAGCGGCAGGGTCGAGGCGATGATGGCGAGGGAGAGCAGCATGCCGCCGGCGGCGAGCACGAAGTAGCTGGCGCCTGGACGGACGAGTCCGTAGTCGAGCTGCGAGCGAAGGAACATCGCCGACGCGGCGAAGCCCGCGCCGATCGCGAGCAGGGCCGCGGCCAGCAGCGGCAGGGCGCTCTCGATCGCGATCGTGCGCCGCAGCATGGGGAGCGGGGCGCCGGCGAGTCGCAGCATCGCGAACGGGCGGCGCCGGTCGGACAGACCGGTGACGACGCTGACGGCGAGACCGCAGCCGGCGATCGGCAGGGTCGTCGCCAGCACGACGTTCGCCAGCTGCCGCCAGCCGGCCAGAACGCGCTGCTGGTCGGCGGCCCAGTCGCCGACCGTCCGGGCCTCGTTGCCCGGGTAGGCGCCGGTGAGCAGTGTCCGGGTCCGCTCCAAAGCCGCGGTCGACCCGTCCGTGGCGACGTAGAGCATCTGCACGGGCAGCCTCGTGAGCTCGGTCGCGCTGATCGGGGCGGTGGGCCACTCCTGGGCTGGCGAGGAGGTGAGGTTGAGGAAGGCGTCCAGCGGCACGGCGGCGACGGCCGCCCCTGGCGCGCACCGCCCGACCATCGCGGTCCTGGCGACCTCCGCGCACAGCACCAGGCCGTCCGGACGCACCTGCGGTCGCGCCGTCCCGATCCGGTGTAGGTCCGCGCGGATCGTCGCGAAGCCGCCGACGCCGGGGACGGCGTGCAGCCGGGCGAGGAGGCTGTCGGGGTTGGCGCTGGTCAGCGGCGCACCGTCCAGCTCGCCGTCCTGCACGACGGTCCTGGTCCGCGCGTCGCCGCCGAGGGTGGCGCGCCGGGCGTTGATGGTGCCGATGACGCTGACCGTCGCCGTGGCCACGAACAGGGCGAGGACCAGTCCGCTGACCGCGCGGAAGCCGGCTTGCGGATCGTCCGCGAGGCGGCGCGCGGCGATCAGTGTCGCCGGCCGCCGGGCCCGGTGGGCGCTCGCGCGGGCGGCCGTCATCGTCAGCCACGGCCCCGCGATCACCAGGCCGATCATGACGAGCAGGAACCCGGGGAGGTAGGCCGCGGCCTGCCCGTTCGAGGTCTGCGGCCGGCGGCCGAGGAAGAACGCGAGCTCACCGAGCCCGGCGGCGAGCACGACCAGCCGCCAGGCCCGCGGCGGATGGGGCGTGGCGCGGCGGGTGATCCCCAGCGGGGAGATGATGACGCGGCGCAGCGCGACCCGGGCGGCCAGCGCCGCCGCGACCGGGACGCCCAGGACGACGGCGATCACCTGGCCGGCCGACAGGGTGAGATCCGCGGTGAAGAACCGTGCGCCGGTGAACGGGATGGTCGCGACCAGCGGGCGCAACGCGCCGAACACGCCGAACCCGACGACCACGCCGGCGCCGGCCGCCACCGTGGACTCCACCGTCGAGATCGTCGCGATCTGCCGCGGCGTGGCGCCTACCAGGCGCATCGCGGCGTAGCGCTGCTCGCGGGTGGCGGCGGACAGCCGCGTCGCCGTCCCGATGAACATCAGCACGGGGAAGACCAGCGCGGCGGCGACCACCGAGAACATCAGCGTCAGCCCGTCGCCGCGGATGCCGGTGACCAGGCAGTCGTCGCCGCACACCGGCGGCATCACGTCGGCGATGGTGGTGATCGTGCGCGCGTCGGGGCGGCGCTTGACCTCGTCCGGAGTCCGGCCGATGACCGCGACGAGGGTGCCCGGCGACGCCAGCGCGCCCTCGCCGATCATGCCGGCGAGGCGGCCGGGGAAGCGGTCGCCGAGCTGGTCGGCGGGGGTGGCCCGCAGCAGTGTGGCCAGCGCCGGCGAGGCGTAGTACTCCCCGGCGGCCGGTAGCCGGGTCAGGCCCGGCGGGACGGGGGAGGTGCGACCGGTGGCGGCGACGTCCACCTCGGCGATGGCGCTGCCGTCGTAGTAGTCGGTATGCGCCCACCACCACAGCGGATCGACGGCGGCGGTCTGCGTCCGGCTGGCCGAGCCGCTGGCCAGCCACAGCTGCCGGTCGTCCTGGTGGCCGACGGCGTTCGTGCTGGCCAGCGTGGACAGCAGCAGCGCCACCCCGAGGGCGACGGCGGCGGCGATGAGGACGAGGCGCCCGACGGCGGCCCGCCCGCCGCTGACCGCGAGGCGCAGCGCGAGCGCGATCACGATCCGACCCGTTCGACGGTGAGCGCACTGCTGCGGCCGTCCCGGACGATCACCTGTCGGTCGGCGTAGGCGGCGACCCGCGGTTCGTGGGTGACGAGGATGACGGTGGTGCCCTCGGCGCGGGCCGCGTCGACGAGGAGGTTCATGACCTGCTCGCCGGTCAGCGAGTCGAGCGCGCCGGTCGGCTCGTCGGCGAAGAGCACCCTGGGCCGGGCCACCAGGCCGCGGGCGAGCGCGACCCGCTGCGCCTGACCGCCCGAGAGCTCACCTGATCGCCGTCGCTGCAGACCGTCGAGGCCGAGGCGGGCGAACCACGACCGCGACTCGGCGAGCGCCGCCGCCCGGCGGGTGCCGCCCAGCAGCAGCGGCAGGGCGACGTTCTCCTCGGCGGTCAGCTCCGGGACGAGCTGGCCGAACTGGAAGACGAAGCCGAACACGTCGCGCCGCAGCGCGCTGCGACGCTGCTCGTCGAGGGTGTCGACGCGCCGGCCGTCGAGCCACACCTCGCCCGCGTCGGGCACGAGGATGCCGCCCAGGCAGTGCAGCAGCGTCGACTTGCCGGACCCGCTCGGCCCCATGATCGCGATGATGTCGCCGGCGTCGACGGCGAGGGACACGCCGCGCAGCGCCGGGGTTCCGCCGAAGGCCAACGTGACGTCGCGGGCCTCGATCAGGGCGCTCACGCGCGCACCTTCGCGGCGAGCTGGTCCAGGCGTCCGGACGTCGCCTCGATCCAGCGCAGGTCCGCTTCCAGGTGGAACAGCCCGTGGTCGGCGAGCAGGACGTCGACGATCTCCCCGCCGCGGCGTAGGTCGGTGAGTTCGCGCATGCGCCGCAGGTGGGCCAGGCGCTGGGTGTCGAGGTAGGCGTGCGCGTCCCGGCCGAGCATCAGGGCCAGCACGACCTTGGTGAACAGCGTCGTCTGCAGGTGCGGCTCGGGCGGCACCGCCTCGGTGAGCCACTGTTCGAACTCGGTCGCGCCGGTCTCGGTGATGACGTAGCGGCGGCGCTCCGGCCCGGAACCGGGTTCGGCCTCACCAGCGATGATCTTTCCGTCCCGGGCCAGCCGGGCGAGCGTCGAGTACACCTGGCCGTACGGCAGCGGCCTGCCGCGCCCGAACAGGGCGTCGTACTCCCGTTTGAGGTCGTAGCCGTGGCTCGCCTCGCGTTCCAGCAGACCCAGCAGGGTCAGAGGGATACTCACAAGGTCACTATAATCTGCGTGTATACCTCACGTGTAGATACCCGGTGAGTCCGAGGGACGCTCACGGGCGTGTGCGCGGGCGAACGGCAGCAGACCCGGCGGAAAGACGTCGGGGTCGTCCATCACTCTGCGTCCGTCGGTCAGGGCCAGGTTGGCGGACAGGCCGATCGTGATCAGCCTGGTGACCGGCGATGTTCGGGCGGCACCGGCCACGCTGGTGATGACGCGCTCGTAGAAGCCCTCGTCGAAGCCGTCGAACGTGGCGGGCGGTGCCGAGAACGGGGTCACGGCGACCACGATGACGTCGGCGTCCCGCAGAACGTCGACGAGGTCGTTCGCGACGAGAGCGTCCGCCTCGGCCACCTCGACACCGAGATCTCCCAGTGACCGGTGTCGCCTCGCGTCGCGGACGGCGCCGAGGACCCGGTGCCCCCGGGCGACGAACTCCGCGCTGACGGCCCGCCCCGCGCGGCCGCCGGCGCCGAGAACGGCGACCCGTGCCGGCGTCCCTGGTCGCAGGGCTGCCCGGAGGTGCTGCGTTCGCTGTGCTGCTGTCATGGCTGTCAAAGTAGGAGAGAGTAGGCCGGTTACCGCAACGTGGTTCACCGAACTCCGGCAGATCCTCGACGCGGTGAGCGCGAAGGTTCTCACCGACACCCTTCGCGCGATGGAACGCGACGGCCTGGTGAACCGGAACGTGTTCGACGAGAACCCGCCGCACGTGGAGTACGAGCCGACCGCCCTCGGCCGGACGCTGCTGAACCTCGTCGAGGCGGCTCGAAGCTGGGCCCGGGACAACCTCGACGACCTGCTGGCCGCCCGCCGCCGCCACGACGACGGCCTGCCCGGGGGCTGACGGCTCATTCGGTCCAGGGAATCTCCAGCTCGCCCGCCCTGTCGGTGGCGGAGCGCCGGCGACGTGCATGATCGGGGGATGGGCGGGCGACGGCGCGGGTGGCTGCGGCCGGCGGCGGATGTCGTGCTCGTGGTCGTGCTCGGGCTGTTCCTGGTCGCGGTGGTGTTGGACGAACACGACCGCACGCGCGCGCCGCTGCTGATCCTGCTCGGCCTGCCGTTCGGCGTCGGGCAGGCCGTCGCGCTGTACTGGCGACGCGCCCGACCCGTGGCCGTGTTCGCTGCCGCGCTGGTCGGCGGCCTGGTCCTGCAGCTTCTCGTGCCCACGATCGCCATCCCGATCGCGGCACTGATCGCGATCATTTCCCTAGCCGCCGCGAGGGCGCCGGCGTTGTCGCTGCTGGCCCTGCTGGCCCTGCTCGGGCTGTGCGCCGTCGACTTCGCCTCCGCGAGCCGCGAGGACACCTACTTCGTCATGGTCGTGTCGGTCGCCGCCTGGGCGATCGGGGAGATCGCCCGTAACCGCCGGGTGGCCATCGAGGGGGAGGCCCGCCGGGCCGTCGCTGAGGAACGCAGCCGCATCGCCCGGGAGATCCACGATGTCGTCGCCCACAGCGTCTCGGTGATCATCGTGCAGGCCGCCGCCGCGGACGACGTCTTCGACACCCGGCCCGACCAGGCCCGCAAGGCGCTGCGCTCGATCGAGACCACCGGCCGCGACGCGCTGGCCGAACTGCGCCGCCTGCTCGCCGTCGTCCGCCCCGGCGCCGAGGACGCCGACCCGCTGCGCCCCCAGCCTGGCCTGGCCCGCGTCGACGAACTCGCCGAACCGCTGCGCGCCGCCGGCCTGGACGTCACGATCCACACACGTGGCACCGCCCGCCCGCTGCCCGCCGGGGTGGACGTCTCCGCCTACCGCATCGTCGGTGAGGCGCTCACCAACGCGCTGCGCCACGCCCACGCCTCCCGCGTCGAGGTCACCCTCACCTACACCGCGACGACCCTCGACCTGGACATCGCCGATGACGGCGTCGGCACCGGGGGAGGCCACCATGACTCCGTCCCGAGCACGATGCCGTCCTCCCGTTCGGGCGGCGCGGCTGCTCAGCCGGGCCGCGACGGCGGGGCGCCGGCCGTGACC
>NZ_JALKFU020000049.1 GCF_023242965.2 Frankia sp. AgKG'84/4 | reverse complement strand
CGAGTCCACCCGCCGCACGAGCACGGTGCGGGACCCGGCCGCCCGTGCGGGCGGGCACCGTCGGCGGCCGGGGCTTTCGCGCGGGTCGCCCGCCGTGCCAGGGCGCATAGGGTGTCCGAGAAGGTGAATGATCAGTCCGCGGCCGCGAGTCCCCGTGACGGCACGGCGACCTTCACCGGGCCGCCCGGGTGACGGGCGGGCAGTGCCCAGGCGCTCAGAGAGGGACGGCGCTCGATGGACGACGCGGTGGCCCCCGAGGGCGCGAGCCACGACCGCGGGACGGCCTTTCCCCGGGGGACGGCGGACGAGCCCGGGCTGCGCCAGGGCCTGCGCCGGATGCGCCTGATCGCGACGGGGCTGCTCGTGGCCGTCGTGACCGTCTACCTGGCCGCCCAGGGCTGGCGCAGCCACGGCGGGCCCGCCTGGGCCGGCTACGTCGCCGCCGCCGCCGAGGCGGGTGTCGTCGGCGCGCTGGCCGACTGGTTCGCGGTGACCGCGCTGTTCCGGCACCCCCTCGGGCTGCCGATCCCGCACACTGCGATCATCCCGCACCGCAAGGATGCCCTCGGCCGCGGCCTGGAGAACTTCGTCAGCACGCACTTCCTCGCCGAGGACGTCATCCGGGAGAAGATCGACGGCATCGGCGTGTCCCGTCGGGTGGGGATCTGGCTGGGCGAGCCGGCGCACGCCGAACGGGTCACGACCGAGGTCGCCGAGCGGCTGTCCGCGGCGATCGCGGGGATGAACGACGAGCTCGTGGGCGAGATCGTCGAGAAGGCGGTGCTGCCGCGCATCGTCGAGCGACCCTGGGCGGGTGTGCTGGGCACGGCGCTGCGGCGGGTGCTCGACGACCGCCTGCACCACCGGCTGGTCGACGTGCTGATCGTCGAGATCCAGGACTGGCTCGTGCGCAATCCGGAGACGTTCGTCCGCCTCGTCCGCGACCAGGCCCCGGCCTGGACGCCGCAGTGGCTGGACGAGGCGGTCGCCGCCAAGGCGTACGACAAGGCTCTGGAGGCGCTGGCGGAACTGCGGACCGACCCCGACCACCGGATCCGCCAGACGATCGACCGCTTCCTCGGTGACTTCGCCGGCCGACTGGTCGCCGACCCCGGCCTCGGCGAGCAGGTCGAGCAGATCAAGCAGCGCCTGCTGGGGCACCCGGTGCGCGCGCGACGGCGTCGGGCCGCGCTGGCCCTGATAGCGGGAGCCGTACACGGCGGAGCCGTAGGAGTGCTCGGCCGGCGAGGACAGTCGGAACAGGCAGAGCTGGCCGATCTTCATCCCCGGCCACAACTTGATCGGCAGGGTCGCCACGTTCGACAGCTCCAGCGTGACGTGTCCGGAGAAGCCGGGATCGATGAAGCCCGCCGTCGAATGCGTCAGCAGGCCGAGTCGTCCCAGGCTCGACTTGCCCTCCAGCCGGCCGGCGAGATCGTCGGGCAGGGTGATGATCTCCAGCGTCGAGCCGAGTACGAACTCGCCCGGGTGCAGCACGAACGGTTCGTCGCCGTCGGGCTCGATCAGCTCGGTGAGGTCCTCCTGCTCGACCGCCGGGTCGATGTGGCTGTACCGGTGGTTGGCGAAGACCCGGAACCAGCGGTCCAGCCGTAGGTCGACGCTGGAGGGCTGGATCAGGCCCGGATCGTGGGGATCAAGGCGGACCCGGCCCGCGGTGATCTCGGCCCGGATATCCCGGTCGGACAGCAGCACGCGTACGAGCATGTCATGGCACCCGACGCGGCCGTCGTGCCCGATCGGTGTCCATCCAGATGTCACCTGCCCGTGCGCGCATGGTCACCCGTTACCTGAGTTGGGACGTAGCGTGACAGGGGTAGGGAGACGAGAGGCCCGGGCGGGACGTCGATCTCGGTGGCGCGCACCTGGGGCGGAACACGGGAACGGCGGACACAGGCGGGAGAACCATGCTCGGACTACCCGATCACGTCGAGGCATGCCTTTTCGACCTCGATGGCGTGCTTACGAACACGGCGACGGTCCACGCGGCCGCGTGGAAGGAGATGTTCGACGACTTCCTGGAGAACTGGGCCAGCCGCTCCGGCGAGCCGTTCGTTCCCTTCGATCTCGGCCGTGACTACGCCGAGTACGTCGACGGTCTTCCGCGTGCCGACGGAGTCCGCGCCTTTCTCGACTCGCGCCACATCCGCATTCCCGCGGGCACCCCGGACGACCCGCCGTCCGCCCTCACCGTCAACGCCCTCGGAACCCGCAAGAACCTGCTGGTCCAGAAGCGGATCGCCAAGGACGGTGTCGAGGTCTACCAGGGTTCCGTGACCTATCTCCAGGAGCTCGTCGACCGGAACCTGCCCCGGGCCGTCGTCTCGTCCAGCGCGAACGCCGCCGAGGTGCTGCGGGTCACCGGGCTGGACAAGCTGATCGACACGGTCGTCGACGGTCAGACCGCCGCCCGCGAGAAGCTGGCGGGTAAACCGGCGCCGGACACCTTCCTCGCCGGGGCTCGCCTGCTGGGCGTCGCGGCCGGCCAGGCGGCGGTGTTCGAGGACGCACTGGCCGGCGTGCAGGCCGGCCAGGCCGGGGAGTTCGGCTTCGTCGTGGGCGTCAACCGGCTCGACTCGGAACACGCCGACGGGCTGCGCGCGCACGGCGCCGACACCGTGGTCAGCGATCTTGCCGACCTGTTGGCGCCCAGCGGTCCCGGGAGTGGCCAGGCATGAGTGACAAGGCGACCTACCAGATCGATCCGTGGACGCTGCGGGAGTCCGGCGTCGACACCGAGGACCTCGGCCGGTCCGAGTCGCTGTTCGCGCTCTCGAACGGCCACGTCGGCCTGCGTGGCAACCTCGACGAGGGGGATCCGCACGGCCTGCCCGGTACCTATCTGAACTCCGTGCACGAACTACGGCCGTTGCCGTACGCCGAGGCGGGCTACGGCTATCCGGAGTCCGGGCAGACGGTCATCAACGTCACCAATGGCAAGCTCATCCGGCTCCTCGTTGACGACGAGCCCTTCGACATCCGTTACGGGGAGCTGCGTTCCCACGAGCGGGCGATCGACTTCCGCGAGGGTGTGCTGCGCCGCGACGTGGAATGGGTCTCGCCGGCGGGGCAGGCGATCCGGGTGCACACCGAGCGGCTGGTGTCGTTCTCCCAGCGCTCCATCGCTGCGTTCTACTACGAGGTCGAGGCGATCGGCGACCCGGCCCGGGTGGTGATCCAGTCCGAGCTGGTCGCGAACGAGCAGCTGCCCATACGCATCGGCGACCCGCGGGCTGCCGCCGCGCTGGAATCGCCGTTGCAGCCCGAGTTCGACCGGGCGCATGGCACCAAGGTCGAGACGGTCCACATCACCAGGCACAGCCAGATCCGGGTCGCCGCGGCCATGGACCACCATTTCGAGGGACCGGACTCGATGGCGGTCTACTCCGAGAGCGAGCCGGACGCGGGCCGGGTCACGGCCACGGTCGTACTGCAGCCCGGCGAGAAGCTGCGGATGGTGAAGTGGCTGGCCTATGGCTGGTCCGAGCAGCGGTCCCTGCCGGCCCTGCGCGACCAGGCCGCCGCCGCGCTCGTCGCCGGCCGCCAGACCGGCTGGGGTGGGTTGGTCCGCGAGCAGAAGGAGTACCTCGACGCGTTCTGGGCGTGCGCCGACGTGGAGGTCGACGGCGACCCGGAGGTGCAGCAGGCGGTCCGGTTCGCGCTGTTCCACGTCCTGCAGGCGGGCGCGCGGGCCGAGCGCCGGGCTATCCCGGCGAAGGGGCTGACCGGGCCCGGCTACGACGGGCACGCGTTCTGGGACTCCGAGACGTATGTCCTGCCGGTGCTTACCTACACCGCGCCGGAGGCCGCCCGCGACGCGCTGCTGTGGCGGCAGGCGACGCTGCCGATGGCCCGCGATCGCGCCGAGCTGTTCAACCTGAAGGGCGCGGCGTTCCCCTGGCGCACCATCCACGGCGAGGAGTGCTCCGGGTACTGGCCGGCGGGCACCGCCGCGTTCCACATCAACGCCGACATCGCCGATGCCGTCGCCCGCTACGTCAACGTCACCGAGGACGAGCGGTTCGAGCGCGAGGTCGGCCTGGAACTGCTGGTCGAGACCGCGCGGCTGTGGCGGTCCCTGGGCCACCACGACCTCGATGGTCGCTTCCGCATCGACGGCGTCACCGGCCCCGACGAGTACTCGGCCATCGCCGACAACAACGTGTACACGAACCTGATGGCGCAGCGGAACCTGCGCGCCGCGGTGGCCGCCGCCCGCCGCCATCCCGACCGCGCCGCCGAGCTCGGCGTCGACGCCGAGGTCACGGCGAGCTGGCGGGACGCCGCCGAGGACATGTTCATCCCGTACGACCCTCATCTCGGCGTCCACCCGCAGTCCGAGGGCTTCACCGAGCACCAGGTGTGGGACTTCGAGGGCACGTCGGCCGAGCAGTACCCGCTGCTCCTGCACTTCCCCTACTTCGACCTCTACCGCAAGCAGGTCGTCAAGCAGGCGGACCTGGTGCTCGCGATGCAGCGCTGCGGCGACGCGTTCACCCACGACGAGAAGATGCGCAACTTCGCCTACTACGAGGCGCTGACGGTCCGCGACTCGTCGCTGTCGGCGTGCTGCCAGGCCGTGCTCGCCGCCGAGTGCGGCCACCTGTCCCTCGCGCACGACTACCTGCGCGAGGCCGCGCTGATGGACCTGCGCGACATCGAGCACAACACCGGCGACGGCCTGCACATCGCCTCCCTCGCCGGCGCGTGGATCGCCCTGGTGGAGGGCTTCGGTGGCCTGCGCGACGGGGGGGAGGTCCTCGCCTTCTCCCCCCGCCTGCCCGAGGGGCTCAGTCGGCTGGCCTTCGGTCTGGGCGTGCGCGGCCGCAGCCTGCGGGTCGAGGTGTACGACGCGACGGCCACCTACACCGTCTCGGCCGGACCGGCGATGACGCTGCTCCATCACGGCAAGACCGTGCGGGTGATGCCGAACGAGCCGGTCAGCGTGGACGTCCCCCCGGCCCCCGTGCAGGACCGCCCCAGGCAGCCCGCGGGACGCCAACCCGGCAGCTTCCTGCGTCCGCCGGACCCCGGCGACAAGCAGGCCGCCGCCGCGGGCTCCGGCGGTTGCGCCACCACCTTGCCGAGCCACCGTGCCGACGTCGACGGCTGACCGCCGCGAACTAGCGCACGCGCGGCGCGACGGGACGGGCCACGCGCCCCCGTCCCGCCGCGCGGGCCACGGCATCCGGTACTATGCGGAGGCATCACGCGGGCGTAGTTCAGAGGCAGAACACGAGCTTCCCAAGCTTGCAACGCGGGTTCGATTCCCGTCGCCCGCTCCCTTGTTTGAGGCTTCTGGCCAGGCGTTTTGGGTCCGGTAGTGCGCGGCGGGTAGCACCGATCATGGTCATCGGGTGGTGCGCTGATCTAGGCTGTCCCTCGGGTCTTGCCGGGAGGATGGCCGCATGGCCTGGATTCAGGAGCGCGAATCAGGTCGACCGGCTGTCCGGTAGCAAGTTCTCACAGTTCTCCGCCGTCGCATTTCTTACCGCCAGCGGCGAGGCGGTCGCGCCGACGAGGTAAAGCGACCAGTGGGCGGCGCGGCCAGGTCCTTCCGTAGGGGCGAATCGGACACCGAGCCTTCTAGGGCGGCCGGTCGGGACCGTTCCGTGACGGAGAGTTAGAGCGAAGGTTGGCGTGACGTGCTGGCCGGCGTTGGCGGAAGCGCCACCTTCCTCTCCGTGATTTCGCAGGTCAACCATTGTCTACGCGCTTCGTCTACGGTCGTGTTCCGGGTGAATGGGGTGGGGGATTCCGGGGCCGGCTACGGTGACGCCGTGACTGAGCGGGTACGGCGTCGCTGGCCGCAGGCCCCTGTCCACAGTGCCTGCGATACCGGTCTGGTCGCGACCGCCCGGTATCAGCCCGCCCCGGCCAGCACCTGCCGCCGGGAGGCCGACGCCGATCGGGACGACGTGGGCGGTGGTCGATTCGTCGTCGTGGGGGCCTTTGTCCTGGACTGCCTGATCAGCGCCGCGGGGCTGCCGGCGTGGGGACATGATCTGCGTGCCGACGAGATGCGGACGGTGCCCGGGGGCAAGGCGTTCAACCAGGCGGTGACCCTGGCGCGGCTGGGCGCGCGGGTTGCCGCCGTGGGGGCGGTGGGGCGGGACGCGGTGGGGGTGGCCATCCGGTCGGCACTCGTCGCCGAGGGGGTCGACGTGTCCGCGATGCCGGTGGTGGAGGGCGCGGCGACGCCGGTGTGTGTGGTGCATGCTCGTCGCGACGGGGAGAAGGCGGTGGTGTGGCGGGTGCCCGAGGTACTCGCCGGCACCGCCCGGGAACTCGACGCGGCCGCGGCGGCCCTGGACGGGCAGGTCGACGCGGCGCTGGTGACGTTCGAGTTCGCCGCGCAGGCGGCCGATCTGGTGACTGCGGCGGCGAAGGGCGGCATGCGCGTGATCGTCAATCCGGCGCCCGCGGCGCGGGAACTGGACCTCGCCGACGCCGTTCCCTGGGAACTCGTCGATGTGATCGTCCCGAACGAGACGGAGGCACGTGCGCTGCTCGCCGGTCAGCCGGGCGCGCGCGGGCCGGCCGGACAGCTCGCCGACGCGGTCGGTGACCGGCTCGGCGTGCCGACGGTCTGCGTCACCCTTGCTGGACGTGGTTGCGTCCTGCGTACGGGCGGGCGGACGTCGCGTTGTCCCGCTCCGGTGGCATCGGTCGTCGACACGACCGCCGCCAGCGACGCGTTTACCGCCGTGCTCGCCGCGCGCCTCGTCGCCGGCTGGCCGCCGGCGGAGGCGGTTAGGTTGGCGCAGCGTGCCGCGGCTCTGGTGGTTGGGCGACCCGGCGGCTATGAGGCGTTACCCACCGCGGACGAACTGGCGGCAACTGTCGGTGCGCGAACGGATCAATGCCCGGGGCAGGACCATGGTGACCGTGCTCCCCTGGGGGAGGGCCTGCACCTATCGCTGGAGCGGAAAGGGTAATTCGTCAACTTTCGGCGATGGTCCGCCCTTTCATTGCTATACCGGCTAAACGGGTGCAGAGGGTTTTTCTGGGGCCCGTCACGCCCGGTCGGCACCGTGCGGGACGCTATTGTCACGGGTAGCGGAGGGAGGCGACGTCGATGACGGCGTGGAAAGCGATGATTCGTGACCCGCGGTCGGCGCGGAGTGAGGTCATGACGCTGGCCCGGTCCGCCTTCCGTGAGGCCTGGACGCGGCGCGGAACGGACGTGACCGCAGCCATGGCGAGGATGTCCTGCCTGGTCGTGGCGCCCCATCCGGATGACGAGACGCTGGGCTGCGCCGTCGCGGTCATGCGTAAGCGCGCCAGGGGCACTCCGGTGACCGTGGTGATTGTCAGTGATGGCGCCAAGGCAGAACCGGTCACACTTGCGCCGGATGAACTCGTCGAGGTCCGCGAGGCCGAGACCCGCGCGGCGTGCGCGGCGCTCGGCGTCGGTGAGACGGATGTGCTGTTCCTCGGCTTCCCGGACGCGGAGCTCGGCTCGTCGATCGACGCCATCGCGACCCGGCTGGCCGAGATCATCCGGGCGCGCGGGCCGGCACAGATCCTCGTGCCGGCGTCGTGCGAGGGGCATCCGGACCATGACGCGACCAACGAGGCGGCGATCCGCGCGGTCGCGTCGACCCGCTTCGGCGGCCAGGTGCTCGAGTACACGGTCTGGCTGTGGACGCATTGGCCGTGGACCCGCGGCTACGGCAGCCGGGACCGGTCGGTGACGCGGCTGCTGGTCGAGCCGGTCCGCCGGCTGCGGGACTGCCGGCCGCTGCTGGTCGACGGCCGCGGCCTGCGGGAGCGCCAGCGCCACGCGCTCGCCGAGCACGCCACCCAGATCGGTCGGCCCGCCGGGGGCACCGCGGGTGGCACGGCCGGCGGTGATGAGGACGTGCCGGTGACGGGCCCCCTGCTGGCGACGCTGCGTAGCCGGTACGAGGTCTACGTTCAGGCGGGCGACCTGCGGCACCTGGACTTCCCGCGCCCATGGCGCGAGGGCAGCGCCGAGGACGGGCAGGTCGATGCTGGTGCCGCGACCGGTTCAGGAGGACCGGGCTGAGCCGTGGGGGTCGCCCACGCCGCCGCGACCGGTGGTGCTGCCTGCCGTCGAGCCCGCCGGCGGCATGCCCAGCGAGGTCGGCGCGTCGAGGACCACCGGGTTCGCGACCGCCGCCGCCGGCGTCTCGACGTCGATCTTCGCTTGGCCGGTGGCGACCTCCGGTGACGCGGCGGCCCGGAGGTGGGTCCCGCGCCACCAGCCGCGCCGGCGCCCGTCGCCTGACGCCTCGAAGCGGGCGATGCCGCGGCGGTACGCATCCTCCTTGCGACGGGCGATCGTCATCGGCTCGATCTCGGCCACGCCGGCGCGGCCACGCGCGCCCACGACGGCGGCACGCGCGGGATCACGCAGGTAGGGCGCGAGTGCGCCGGCCAGCGCCTCGGCGTCACCGGGTGGGACGGCGGCACCGGCGCCCCAGCGCTCGACGAACGGCGCCACGCCGGTCCGGGTGGTGGTGACCACCGGTCGGCCGGCCGCCATCGCCTCGGCGGCGACGATCGAGAAGCTCTCGAAACGACTCGGCACGGCCACGACCCGGGCCCGCCGGTAGATCTCCCGGACCTGGTCGCCAGCGAGATGGCCGGTGAACTCGACGTCGAGGCCGAGCTCCCGCGCCCGGCGGGCCAGCCAGGGACCGGCGGGAGTCCCGTTGATCTCACCGGCGGGTCGCCCGGCGAGCAGGAGCCGGTGCGCCAGCCCGCCGGCGGCGAGTCGCGCGGACGCGTCGAGCAGCACGTCCACGCCCTTGTACTCCTCGAGACGGCCGATCGTCGCGATGGTCGGCGTCGTCGCGGCGACGTCCGGGATGCTCATCCAGGGCACGGCGTCGAAGGGGTTCGGAACCACCTCGACCGGCTGGTCGCCGAGCCAGCCGCGCTCGCGCAGGGTGTCGATGAGCAGCCGTGACGGGGAGGTGACGACATCGGCCCGGTTCGCGGACATCCGGTCGAGCCGGTCGGCGAGCCGACCCTTGCGGCCGACCGGCACACCGGCTAGCTGGACGGTGAGCATCGTCGGGCAGTGCAGGTGGATGGCGAGCGGCCGGGAGCGGCTGATCGCCTGGAGCAGTCCGCGGGTCTCGCCGTCCTGCGTTTCGATGATGTCCGGGCGCAGGCCGAGCTGGTGCAGCCAGAACGTGTAGGACAGCGGCAGGCTGGCCCGCAGACTGATCGAGTCACGCGGGTACAGCGGGCCGCGCAGCCAGGCGCCGACCGGGCCCAGGCGACGGCTTACCGGGACCCGCAACAACGGGCGGCGATGCACGTGGACGCCGTCCTGCACGGTGTCGACCACCCGGGATCCCTGCGCGCAGAGCACGTGCACCTCATGCCCGAGCTTGGCGAGGGCGATCGCGAGAGTGGCCGTGTAGCTACCCGCGCCGTCCCACACCACCGGTGGGAACTGCTCGCAGAGAAACACGACGCACAGGGCGTGGAGTGATCGGATCGAATCCGCCATGCGTCTCCGTTCCACTACCCGGACGTTGCTACAGGGGAGTTATAACAGAGATACGTTACCGCGCTTTCGCCTGCGTCTCGGCGAATCCGGGGTAAACGCTGACTGCGGTATCTGACGAATAGCACTATTAGGTAGAGATGTACGTCTTTGGGGAGGTTCGATGCTTGCGGCCTGTCGCACTGCCGCCGATGTCCCGACCCGCCCGATGGGGTCGCTTAACAAAAGTCTTCATTCGACAGGTTTGATGAGTGAATCGGTGAGTGCCTGATTACAGAAAGGTAACGCGGTTACGACGGCAACCTCGGCGAGCCTGTCCCGTCAACCCTGATAACGATTATGTCGGGCGGACCCGCGGTCGTGTTCCCTGCCCCTTGACCGACGGTCGTGGCCGGCCCGATGGGCAATCGGATCGGGGGGCCGGGCGGTACCGCCCATCGGCCGCCGGGTCGTGATCAGAATGGCGCTCGGGCGGCCGCCCCGGACTGTCACCCGTTCGTCACGTCGACAATGAAACGTAACGAAACACCGGCGGAGAGGATGGCGGGCGGGCGGGCGCCGCCGCCGCCGTGGGCTGTGGCCGACATGTCTGGAATATCGGCCGCGGTGCGAGTGGTGGCAACATCACGGGGAACAGATCGTAGGGGCGGCCCGGTAGGGTCCACGCCGGGTGGTCGCGGGGCTCCGGGACCGAGGCCCGGCGCACTGTCCATCCGACCCGCCGGGAGGTAGCGTTGCGTCCTTCGTTCCGCCCTTTCGGCCCATGGCCGGGCGGCGGAGACCCACCGGCCAGCCGGCCATCACCAGACGGGCGGCGGGCACCCGGGGGTGCCGCTGGGAGTGAACCGTCGAGCAGACCGCGGGGAGGGCGATATGTGTCACCTGTTCGCGATGAGTAGTGGCGCGAAGCCGGTCAGGGCCACATTCTGGCTGCTGGACGCGCCCGACAGCCCGCGGGCGACCGGCCGGCGAACGCCGGACGGGGCCGGGGTCGGCGCGTTCGACCCCGACGGATCACCGCGGGTGGTGAAGCAGTCGATCCGCGACCGGGCGGACACGGCATTCGCGCGGGAGCCGCAGGAGCTGTGCTCCACCACCTTCGTGGCCCACGTCCGGCATGCCTCGACCGGGCGGGCGAGCGAGGAGAATACCCACCCGTTCGTCCAGGACGCGCGAATCTTCGCCCACAACGGGGTGATCGAGGGCCTCGGCAAGCTGGACGCCGAGCTTGGCGTGGCTGGCAGCGAGGTTCACGGGGACACCGACTCCGAGCGCTTCTTCGCCCTGATCAGCAGGGAGATCCGCGCCTGTGACGGCGACGTCGGCGCGGGCATCACGGCCGCGGCCCGGTGGGTCGCGGCCAACCTGCCCCTCTATTCGATCAACCTGGTCCTCGCTACTCCCGGTGAGCTGTGGGCGCTGCGCTACCCGGATACGAACAGCCTGTACGTGCTGCGCCGCGGCCCCGGTGGGCGCAACGCGCGTCACCTCGATCACGCGAGTCCCTTCAGCGAGATCCGAGTGCGCTCGGTGGACCTGCTCGAGGAGCCAGCGGTGGTGGTCGAGAGTGAGCGTATGGACGAGGACCCACGGTGGCGGCTGATGGACAGCGGGGAGCTGCTGCATGTCGCGCCCGACCTGACGATGACGTCGCGACTGGTGCTCGACGGCCCGCCGGCGCACCAGTTGTCCCTCGATGATCTCCACCCGCAGGCGGCCGCGTCGCAGACCACCGCGGTGCCGGAGATGCCGGTTCCGGCGTCGTCCTGAGCGGAACTACCGGGCAGGTGAGCCGCCGGTCCGGCAGGCAGGCCACACCGGGCCGACGAAACCTGCCGACATGGCCGGCGTGCGCACGGGGTAGCAATCCTGATGGGGTTTGACGCGGACAGTCGCAGTTCCCTGCGCGGAAGGGGCTCGTCGTGGTACTTGAGGTCGGCAAAATTGGGCTTTGGGCAGCTCAGCGGCAGTGGCCGACGGACGTCCGTACGCGGACGGAGATCGCCGTCGAGGTGGCGGCGATGGGTATCCCGACGCTGTGGATCGGTGCGGCCAGCGGGGACCTGGAGCTCCCCGCCGCCATCCTGGATGGCACTGAAGGGCTCTCGGTCGGCACCAGCATTCTCAACATCTGGACGGAGAAGGCGGACATCGTCGCCGACCACTACGCGATGCTCGCGAAGGCGCATCCCGACCGTCTGCTGCTCGGCTTCGGCGTCGGGCACCGCGCACTGGTCGAGCAGGCCACGAGCCGTCGCTGGGAACGGCCGGTGGAGGTGCTGCTGGACTATCTCGACACCCTCGACGAGCTGGGCGTTCCCCGGGAGGATCAGGCGCTCGCCGCGCTGGGCCCGCGGGTGCTGGAAATCGCCGCGCGCCGCACCGCCGGTGCCCTGCCCTACCTGGTGAACCCCGAGCACACCCGCAAGGCCCGGGCCGTCGTCGGACCGGACGCGCTGCTCGCGCCGGAACAGAAGGTCGTGTTGGAGACCGATCCCGGCAGGGCTCGTGCGACCGCCCGCCGGCGGCTCGCGGCCTATCTGGCCATGCCGAACTACACGAACAACCTGCGCCGGCTCGGCTACACCGACGACGACCTGGCGGGCGGCGGTTCGGATCGGCTGGTGGACGACCTCGTCGCCTGGGGGGACATCGACACGGTGCTGGCCCGGGTCGCCGAACATCATGCGGCGGGGGCTGATCACGTCGCTGTGCAGGTGCTGACGGACGACCCCGCCGCGCTGCCGCGCGCGCAGTGGGCCCGCCTCGCGGAGTCGATCAGCTCCTGAGCCAGCCCGGACCGGCCCGGCGGGTCGGCTGAGCAGCGGGGCAGCCAACTCGGCCAGGTCAGGCGAGGGTCGGCTCGGGTGGTAGTCTGTCTGGCAACCGATCAATTCGCCTGCCCTGTGTCTGCGGCCGAGTCACGGAGAGTGACGCATGTCCGCAGAAGGTTCCGCGTTCCCGCGCCCAGACGCTGAGTACGACGCCACGCAGGACAAGGCCACCAAGGTTCCCGCCGCTCGCGACGGTGAGTCCGTTTCGACGCCGACGGCCCCCCGCGACATGATCGCCGCCGCCACGACCGTCGACGCCGGCTCGGAGCTCGTCGAGAGCCTGATGACGGGCATGAGCCCGAACGAGCGCGGCCGCCTGATCGAAATGATCAACTCGTCGATCGAGGCCGAGCGCCTGGCTGCCTTCGACGGAACCGTGCGGCGCCAGGTCGATGTCGGGGTTCGGCGTCGTCGCTCGTCGCGGGAACTGGCGCACGAACACGACGGCCAGGTGGGGCGCCCGGCAGCGGGCAACGGGGCGGACCCGGCCGACGGTCTGGTCGCGTCGCCGGATGTCGACGACGCCCGTGCCTAGTCGGTAGCCCGCCGCGATGCGCTGTCCCGCAGGGATCGCACGGTGAGGGGCCGGCCCGGCGGACGGCGGCCGCGGTCGTAGGCCGCACCCACCGCATCCCGATTCCGTACGGTAGAGGTTGCGTGGCCGCCGGTTACCGCACGCGTGGTGGTCACCGGGCCGGTTGCGAGAACGGGCAGGTAGCGCCAGCTGTGGTCCGGCAGAACGAACCGGCGGCGGTGGTGCCGCCGGCCGGTGTCAGGCATGTCCCGCAAGGCCGTCGGGGCTCGACGGACACCCGGGGACCGACGGATGATCGAGACACATCCGATGGCCGGGACACATCCGATGGCCGGGACGCGTCGGGTGCCGGAGAGCCCGGGGACGTGCGGCCGCGCGAGGACGCGGCGGACTCCGAGCCCGCCGGGGAGTCCCCGGCGCCGCCGGACCGCCAGTCCGGGCGGAAGCGGTAGGTGCCTGGCGGGCGAGCGGGTTCCCTGGACGGCCGGGGACGCCCGGGCCGACGAGGCGGGAGCGCGAACGTGGAAATCGACAAGGTGCTGCTGGATACCAGCCTGGCGAGGCTGCACCACCTCGTGCCCAGTCAGATCGAGCTCGCCAAGCTGGTCAGCGAGGTCGTCCGCGCGGTCACGGAGATCTTCGACCTGGCCGGAGCGGGCGTGCTGCTGGTCGACGCGGACCGGGCCCTGCGCAGCATCGCCGCCTCCGACGCCACGGGCGCGCTGCTCGAACGCGCCCAGGAGGAGTTCGGCGAGGGTCCGTGCATCGAGTCGTTCATCATCGACGAGATGGTCGAGTCGGGCGACATCGCCTCGGATGGCCGGTGGCCACGCGTGACGCCGACGCTGCTCGCCGGGGGTGTGCGAGCGGTCCTGGGGGTGCCGGTCCGCCTCGGCGGCGGGCCGATCGGCACGCTCAACGTCGCCGACGACCATCCGCGGGTCTGGACCGACAGCGAGCGGGACGCGGTCGGCCATTTCGGTGCGGTGCTGGAGAACCTGCTTCTCGTCGGCCTGGTCGCCGACCGCAACGACCGGCTGGCGCGGCAGTTGCAGTACGCGCTGGACTACCGGGTTCCCATTGAGCGCGCGGTCGGCCATCTCATGGCGACCATGCGAACTGATCCGATAACGGCCTTCGAGAAGTTGCGCCGCACCGCGCGGGACGAGCGCCGCAAGGTGTCCGACCTGGCCGAGGAGATTCTCGCCGGCCGGCGTAGGTTGTGACCGACCGGCGGTTGACCCCAGGTCGTGATCGGGGGACAGCCGGCTGGTGGGCGTAACGGCCGGGTGGTTGCCTGTCGTCATGTTGACAGCGCCTGGGGGCGTTCTCGCCTGGCCTGCCAGGTGCGGCGTCCGTGACGATGGCCTCACCGGAGTGGCGCCGCGGGGACGCGCGGCCGGGTCGGTTTCCCGGACGAGGGTATTGCCGGGCCCGATCTCCGCACCGCACTTCAGCCGCAAGGTGACGTACGCGAAAGGAGGCGAATGATCGAGGCACAAGGGCTCACCAAGCGTTATGGACGAACGGTCGCCGTCAACGACCTGTCCTTCACGGTGCAGCCCGGCAGGGTAACGGGATTCCTGGGGCCGAACGGCGCGGGCAAGTCCACGACCATGCGCATGATTCTCGGACTCGACAACCCGAGCGCCGGTACGGTCCGGATCAACGGCAAGCGGTACAGCGAGCTGGACCGGCCGTTGCTGCAGGTCGGCGCGCTGTTGGACGCGAAGTGGGTGCACCCGAACCGGTCGGCGCGCTCGCATCTGCGCTGGATCGCGGCGTCCAACCGGATCCCGGTCAAGCGGGTCGACGAGGTCCTGGAGGCCGTCGGCCTGACATCCGTGGCCGGCAAGCGTGCCGGTGGCTTCTCGCTCGGCATGTCGCAGCGGCTGGGGATCGCCACCGCGCTGCTGGGTGACCCCGGCGTGCTGCTGTTCGACGAGCCCGTGAACGGACTCGACCCGGAGGGCATCCTCTGGATCCGCCAGTTCATGCATCGGCTCGCGGACGAGGGACGCACGGTCTTCGTCTCCAGCCACCTGCTGTCCGAGATGGCGCTGACGGCGCAGGATCTCATCGTCATCGGCCGGGGTCGACTCATCGCCCAGACCAGCACCCGCGAGTTCATCGACACGGCGTCGGAGTCGGTGGTGCGGGTCCGCGGGCCGGAGATGGAACGGCTGCACGGGGTGCTCACGAGCCAGGGCCTGACCGTCCGCGACGCCCCGGAGGGCGACGACGGCCCGGCGGCGCTGGTCGTCCCGAACGCCAGTACCGAGCAGATCGGCGAGCTGGTCGGCAAGGTCGGGCTGGTGCTGCACGAGCTGGCCACCAAGCGCGGCTCGCTGGAGCAGGCGTTCATCCAGCTCACCGGCCAGGACGTGGAATATCAGGCCGGCGTGCCAGGGGTTCCCGGCGGCGGGCCGGTGGCGCCGCCGCAGGCCACGGGCGGGATCTTCACACCGCCGGCGAACGCGACGGCGCCGGGAGGGGACGGGCGATGACGCTGCTCACCGTGGAACGGATCAAGCTACTCTCCACCCGGTCGCCCTGGTGGTGCATGATCCTCTCGACCGCCCTCACCGTGGGACTGACCGTGATCTTCGCGGCCACGGTGAAGGGGTCGGACGTGGCCGACTTCGACGTCGGTACCACCCAGTTCGCATACAACTTCGGGCTCGTCGTGATGATGGTGATGTCCACCCTGGCCGTCACCACCGAGTACCGCTTCGGCACCATCCGTTCGACCTTCCTCGCGGTGCCGACCCGGACGCCGGCGCTGGTGGCGAAGGGCGTGGTGGTCGCGGGTCTGGCGGGCCTCGTCGGGGAGATCACGGCGATCGGTTCGTGGGGCCTGGCGAAGGTCATCCAGCCGGACGCGCCGCTGTCGCTCAGCACGGCGAACGAGTACCGCAACGTGTTCGGTGTCGGCTTGGTCTACCTGCTGGCCTCGGTGTTCGCGATGGCCATCGGCCTGATCGTCCGACAGTCCGCCGGCGCGATCGTGATCGAGCTCGTCTACCTGTTCCTGCTGGAGAACCTGCTGCCGGCGATCCCCCGGATCGGCGATCACATTCAGCACTGGCTGCCGTTCACGACCGGTGACAACTTCATCGTCGCGAACCAGCCGCACCACTCCGACGGCCCGCCGGTGATCGACGGCATGCCGTTCGGGCCGTGGGGCTCCCTGCTGTACTTCGCCGCCGTCTGCATAGGGCTCTTCGTGATCGGCTGCGTGCTCGCGAAGAAGCGCGACGCCTGAGGACGGCCGCCGCGGCCAGCACCGCCGAGCCGCGTCGCTCCGAGTAATACAGTTACTCGGAGTGACGTAGCTTAGCGGTGGGAGGTCGGCATCACGCCAGCGCCGGTCGTCCCATGCCCCGCGCGCGGCGCGTGGCCGCCACGGGTGCCGACGCTGGATCCGTACCTGCTGCGCGGCGCGGTGCGGGCCGCGATCGTCGCGCCGGCCGTGCTTGCGGTCGGCTACCACCTGTTCGATCGGGTGCTGCTCGGCCTGTTCGCCTGGTTCGGGGCCTTCGCACTCCTGCTGTTCGTCGACTTCGACGGCCCGCCCCGCCTCCGCCTCACCGCCTACGCCGGCCTGGCGCTCGCCGGCATGCCCATGGTCGTCCTGGGCACGATGCTGTCCGGTTCGCCGTGGACGGCCTGCGCCGGGATGGCGGTCGTGGCCTTCGGTGTCCTGTTCGCCGGGGTGATCAATTCCTGGCTGGCGGTAGCGGGGCCGGCCCTGCTACTGGCCTTCGTCCTGCCGGTGACGAATCCGGGCGGCCTGTCAGCCAGCTGGGAACGGCTTGCCGGGTGGGGCCTGGGCACCGGATCCGCCCTGGTCGCCGTCTCGGTGCTCTGGCCCACCAGCCCCCCGGACGAGGTTCGCCGTGCCCTGGCCGCGGCCTGCCGGGCGCTGGCCGACTGCGTCAGCCAGAGCGACACCGACACCGGCCCGGACGCCGGCCATGGCGGGGAGCCCGGGGTTGGGGAGCCCGGGGCCGCAGAAGGATCACGGGTGATGGCCGGCGTGGTTCGCGCGTCGGTCGCGGAGGTGCGGCGACGGTTCGCCGCCACGGCTCATCGCCCGACCGGGGCAGGGGGCCGCACTGCCGCGCTGGGCCAGGTGGTGGTCGACCTCAACTGGCTGGTCCCCTTCGTGCTCGCCGTGCCCGCCGACGCGGCGGCGCGCCGCTGCTTTCCCGACACGTCCGCCGAGCTGCGCGCGGCCGTCGCGGACACCCTGCACGGCGCGGCCGGCGAGCTGGAGCGGTACGGAAGGCCACGGAGGTCGTCGGGCGTCGCCGCCAGGGCCGGATCGAGTGGGACCGGCCCTGGCGGACGGTCCCACCCGCGGCTCGGGGTGGAGCGCGTGACCCGGGCGGCGGCGGCCATCGACGAGGCGCTGCTGCAGGCCGTGGCCCGACCGGTCGTCGACGGCGCTCGGCCGGACCCGGCGGGTCCCGGGGCCACGGTGGCCGAGGCATTCCGGCTGCGCCAGCTGGCGCTGCGGACCCGGCACCTCGCCCTGCACACGCTGGTCGCCACCGCCGCCCCCCGGCACGTCCCGCGGCCGGCGGCCCGGATCCGCTGGCGACGGACCCGGACGCGGCTGCGGCTGGTCGGCGAACTGGCCGCCGGCTATGCCAACGTGCGGGCGATCTGGTTCCGCAACAGCGTCCGCATCGCCGCCGGGCTCACCCTCGCGGTCGCCGTGACCCGGGTGACCGGGCTGCAGCACGGCTTCTGGGTGGTCCTGGGAACCCTGTCCGTGCTGCGCTCGAACGTGGTTGCCACCGGGCGCACGGTGCTGCGGGCGCTGGCGGGCACGGCGGTCGGCATCGCCGTGGGCGCGGGCGCGATTCTCCTGGTCGGCACGGCGGTCCCGATGCTGTGGACGTTGCTGCCGATCGCCGTGCTGATCGCCGGCTACGCCCGCAAGGCGAACGCTCCCGCCGCGGGTCAGGCCGGCTTCACCGTTGCTGTGGTGCTGCTGTTCAACCTGGTGGAGCCGGCGGGCTGGCGCATCGGCCTGGTGCGCGTCGAGGACGTCGTCCTCGGGTTCGCCGTCAGCCTCGCCGTCGGCGTGCTGCTGTGGCCGTCCGGCGCCGCGGCCGCGCTGGTCCGTGAGCGGACCGCCGTCGCCTACCGCCAGGCGGCCGACCTGCTCGTCGACACCGCCGCGAGGCCCCCGGCCCGCGTCGAGTCAGTGGCCGCCACCGCGGGCACGGCCGCCACCGCGGGCACGGCCACCAC
>NZ_JALKFU020000499.1 GCF_023242965.2 Frankia sp. AgKG'84/4 | reverse complement strand
CGTCGACCCGCAGCGCGGGCCGAGCCACCAGGTCCCGCCCGGCGAGCGCCCAGAACCCACCGGCGAGCACCCCGACGAGCAGCCGTCCGGCGGCGTCCAGCGAGCCCACCCGCTCGGCGAGCGGCCCGAGAGCGGCGACCAGCGCTGTGACCAGGCCGCCGAGCGCGTAGACGCCCACCCGCCACAACGGCGGCGACCAGACGATCGGTGCCGGCGGCGGGCCGGCGTGCGATGGATCCCCGGCGGCGGCGGACGGCGTGGACATGCCTCCACGCAACCACACCGCGCCGGCCGCCCGCAGCCGCCCCGACGGCAGGTGTCCGCGTCGGGACGAGTACACCCGACGCCGTGAGATCGGCACTGACCTGCCCGGACGGCGAGGTGCTTGCACCGTGCCGGGAAACGGCTACGCTTCGCAATCTCGTCGGTACTCGTGGTGTTGTTCGTGGGGTGGCGATGGCGTGACGCAGTCTGTTTTCGTACAGGGGGATCGGGTGGCACACTCGCCGGTGCGACGCAGCGGGGGCAGTCCCTTCCCGCCCATCGCGGAGTACGGATTTCTCTCCGACTGCGAGACGTCGTGCCTGGTGGCGCCGAGCGGCAACGTCGAGTGGATGTGTGTACCCCGGCCGGACGCGCCCAGCGTCTTCGGCTCGGTGCTGGACCGCTCGGCCGGCGGATTCCGGTTCGGGCCGGACCGCACGCAGATCCCCGCCGGCCGCCGCTACCTGCCCGGGACCAACATCCTGGAGACGACCTGGCAGACCCCCAACGGCTGGCTGATCGTCACCGACTGCCTGGTCGTCGGCCGCTGGCACCGCACCACCCGCCGGTCCAACACCCACCGGCGCACCCCGAGTGACTGGGACGCCGACCACGTGCTGCTGCGCCTCGCCCGCTGCGAGCACGGCTCGGTCGACCTCAGCCTCGTCTGCGAACCGAACTTCGACTACGGCCGGCACGCCGAGTCCTGGGAGTACGAGGCGGACGACTACTCCGCCGGCGTCATCCACCATGAGGGCACCAACGTCACCCTGCGGGTGCGCACCGATCTGCGGCTCGGCTTCGACGGCCGGCGCGCCCTGGCCCGCACCACCCTGCGGGAGGGCGACACGGCGTTCGTCGCCCTGACCTGGCGCCCCGAGGACCCGCTGCTGCCGGACACCTATGAGCAGGCCTGCGCCGCCGTGGAACGTACGACGGAGTTCTGGCGCCAGTGGCTGTCGCGGGGCGTGTTCCCGGACCACCCGTGGCGGCGCCACCTGCAGCGCAGCGCTCTCGCGTTGAAGGGACTGACCTACGCGCCGACCGGCGCTCTGCTCGCGGCGGCCACCGCCTCGCTGCCGGAGACCCCGCAGGGCGAACGCAACTGGGACTACCGCTACAGCTGGCTGCGGGATTCGACCTTCGCGCTGTGGGGTCTCTACACCCTCGGCCTGGACTACGAGGCGAACGACTTCTTCTCGTTCATCGCCGACGTCGCCGAGCACGACGAGAACGACATCCAGGTGATGTACCGGGTGGGTGGCGAACCGCGGATCGACGAGGAGATCCTCGGCCACCTGTCCGGCTACGAGGGCGCGTCGCCGGTCCGGGTCGGCAACGCCGCGGCGCTGCAGCGCCAGCACGACGTGTGGGGTGTCGTCCTCGACTCGGTGTACCTGCACACCAAGTCGCGCGACTACCTCTCCGAGCGGCTGTGGCCGGTGCTGGCGCGCCTCGTCGAGGCCGCGGCCGCGCACTGGCGCGAGCCGGACTGCGGGATGTGGGAGGTCCGCGGCGCCCCGCAGCACTTCACGGTGTCGAAGATGATGTGCTGGGTCGCGCTGGACCGCGGCCGGCGCCTGGCCCAGATGCGCGGGGACGCGGCGACCGCCGCCCGTTGGAAGACCGTAGCCGAGGAGATCCACGCGGACGTCTGCGAGCGGGGCGTCGACCATCGCGGTGTGTTCACCCAGTTCTACGGCTCGACGGCGCTGGACGCGTCGCTGCTGCTGATCCCGCTGCTCGGCTTCCTGCCGGCGTCCGACGAACGGGTGAAGGCCACCGTCCTGGCGATCGCCGACGAACTCACCGAGGACGGCCTGGTGCTGCGGTACCGCACCGAGGTGACCGACGACGGCGTTTCCGGGGTCGAGGGCGCGTTCCTGATCTGCTCGTTCTGGCTGGTGTCGGCGCTGGTCGAGATCGGTGAGCTGACCCGGGCCCGGCAGCTGTGCGAGCGGCTGCTGAGCCTGGCCAGCCCGCTGGACCTCTACGCCGAGGAGATCGACCCGCACAGCGGTCGCCATCTCGGCAACTTCCCGCAGGCGTTCACCCATCTGGCCCTGATCAACGCGGTGATGTACGTGATCCGGGCGGAGGACGCCGAGGCGTACGCCCGGCCGTCGCCGACGAGCTGAGCGGCTTTCCGTCCCCCGGCGGAGCTGGACCGTTAACGTGTGGTTCGTGGCCAGCCTGGAGCTTAGGGACAGTCGAGTCGAGGTCGTGCTGAGCGGCTTGGAGCGGCTCGGCGCGCTGCGCGGGGACGTGTCCGTGGCGCTTGACGAGGTGCTCGACGTGCGCCCGGCGCCGGAACCGTTCGCGGAGCTGCGCGGATGGCGACTGCCCGGCACCGGCCTGCCCGGGGTGATCGCGCTGGGTACCTGGCGCTCCCGGGGCGGGAAGGACTTCGCCGCGGTCTACCGCGGTCGGCCGGCCGTGGTGATCGAGGTGCGGCCGGGCGGCGAGTTCCGCCGGCTGCTCGTCGCCGACGAGAACGCCGAGGACACGGTCTCCCGCCTGCGGACCGCGGTCCTCGCGCGCTGACGCGCCCGCACACCTTTTCCTGTAGCTCCCCGTAGCTTCCGTAGCGGTGGGCGGCGGATGTGTGATTTGTCGGGCGACGTCGGGGGACAGGGGCTCGCTGACTCTTTCACAGAGGTCCGCGCCCCGATTTGTCCCTGTGGAAGAGTTGCGAAGCCGCACTGGACGCCGGTGGTCTCCTCGAACGGGGAGGTTCCGGGAACCAGCTCACGATCGGCCGTCATGGGTCTGCTACCTGCCGGATCCGGGCGAGCGGGTGATATCCACACTTGTGGACAACGGTTGTGGATAGATGACAGTCGTGCAAGTTCCATCGAGGCTGGTCACGGAGCTGGCCCGACGGTGGCGCGGCACTGCGGTGTCGCCGGGTGCTCTGTGGCCGCCCGGAACGCCGAACGCCTCCCTGACGGCTTGTGGCTAGCGCCACTGGGTTGACACTGCCAGCCCAACGACGACGAAGCCGAATCCGATGAGGATGTTCCAGCCGCCCAGATCCTCCATGCCCAGCACGCCGCCGTTGGAGAAGTAGTAGACGAGCAGATAGGCGATCCCGATCAGGAAGAAGGCCAGAATGAGACCGCCGAACCAGGGCGGGGACGGCGGGCGCCGACGGGTCTGGCTGCCCGTGCTCGGCGTCTGCTTCTTCGGCTTGCGGCGTCGCGACTCGGGCACTGCGGTACTCCTCGGCTGACGGCGCGTCTCGGGTGAGCGCGCGTCTCGTGTTGGGCAACAGCGTAGACAGCCACCGGTCGGACACGCCGGCTGCGTACCGGCATTCGGGATTCGCGCCGCGGGCGTGGGGGTCCTGTCCGCCCGCGGGCTGTCACCGTTGTCCGATCCGCGTAGCCTGCGCCGAGAGGCGACCGGGTCCGACGCGGCGGACGGCTCGCCCGACCGGGTCGGCGCGGCAGGCGCGCCCGCGCGCCGCCCGGCGATCCGCCGAGCGAACGGACGTGCCCCTGATGGCGCTCCGGAGGGAGGCCCGGCAGCAGTGGCGTCCGGCGTGGGACCCGACCACGACCCCCGCGGTTCCCGGGTGTCGGGCCGATCGTGGCGCGTCGGCGCCGTCGGAGTCCTGTTCTGCTGCGGTCTGTTCGCCGGTGGTGCGGGTGCGCACGCCGGCCCCTTCTCGTCCGGGAGCGGCCGGGGGAACGCCGTTCTCGGCCCCGGCGGGGTGCCGCAGGTCGTCGCGGCCGAGTCGGCTCGGGTGGCCGCCCGTGCCGATGACCTGCGCGC
>NZ_JALKFU020000498.1 GCF_023242965.2 Frankia sp. AgKG'84/4 | reverse complement strand
GGTCGCGGCGGACCGCGCGCCGCTCGGCTCGGTCGGCCTGGTCGGCCCGGTCGGCCTGGTCGGCGGCCGCGCTTGGCGCCCTGGCCGTCGGCGGGATCATGCTGGCGATCCTGGGATGGCCGGCCAGTCCCGACCCCGCGGCCGCACCGTTGCCCGCGGCCGACGGCCCGCGGATGCCCGGTCCGCTGCCGGGCCCCGCCAGCGCGGGAAGACGCCCGCTCCCGCCGAGACAGCGGGACCTGCCGCCGTCCAGCCTGCGGATACCAGCGCTCGGCGTGACCGCCAGCATCGGCCGGGCCACCGAGGTGAACGGCACCCTCGTTCCGCCGCGGACCCCGACCGAGGTCGGGCTGTGGTCCGGTTCGGCGGCGCTTGATGCCGGTGCCGGCGAGGTGACGATCGTCGGCCACGTGAACTGGCGGGGCATGCCCCCCTTCGCCTTTGGACGCCTGGCCCGCCTGCGCGACGGAGACCTCGTCTTCACCAGCGACCCGCACGGGGCCCAGACCGCCTGGCGGGTGTCGCGGGTCTTCGCGCGCCCCAAGTCCGGCGGCGTCGACCCCACGGCGTTCGCCGGGCCCCGCGGCCCCCGCCGCCTCATGATGATCACCTGCGGCGGGGCGTTCGATGCCCGGGCGGGCTCCTACACCGACAACGTCTACGTAGGCGCCGTTCCCGTGTCGTCCACCCGCTAGTTGAGTCGGGGGCAGAAGTGGCCGCCGGGATCATCCGGACGGCCACACAGCACGCAGGGCGGGCGGCCGGCGGCGACGACCGTGCGGGCCCGCTCGATGAACGCGCGGGCCTGGCGGATCGACAGGCCGACCCGCAGCGAGTCGAGTTCGTCCTCGGCGTCGGGCAGCCGGATCTCCCCCGGGGAAAGCCCCGCGGCCTCGACGAACACGCGGCTGCCGTCCCAGGAGACGGTGAGCTGCCCCAGGTGGAAGTCCTCCTGGAACGGCGCGTCCAGCGGGGCGAGGTCGATCTCGACGTCCGCCGCGGCCGGCAGGGCGATGCCCTGCGTCTGGCCGACCTGGCCGAGCAGCGTGTTCAGCCCGTCGGCGAGCGCCGAGACCTCCGTCTTCTCCAGACCCACCGTGACGACCTGGCCGCGGTCGGCGGCCTGTAGGAAGAAGTTCCGGTCGCCGGGCTGCCCGACGGTTCCCACCACGAACCGATCGGGGGATTCGAACACGTAGCGCTGCATATCTCCGATCGCTCCGTTATCCTTGCCGGCGTCGTCCGGTCCTGGTTTCCCGTCAGGCAGGGGGCTAAGCCTCGCCCCACGTCTCCATCAGTATCGCCGCATCGTGGACGAGTCCACCGCTGGCCGCCCACCGCGTTCGTCCTGGCGGGTTGGCGCTCACCGCCCACCCGGCGTTCGACCCGGTGGGACGGGCGGGCGGCAGCAGTGCGCCGGGCAGTCGTCGGGCCAGGGCCCGAACTCCGTCAGGGCCCGGCGCGCCACGTCCGGGTCCCGCCGCTCGTCGACGAGTTCGCGCACCATCGCGACGAACCTGGGATCGGTGCCCACCGTGGCGGCCCGGGTCACCGCCAGGCCGGCTTCACGCGCCCGGCGCGAGGCTACGACGTCGAGGTCGTAGGCGACCTCCATGTGATCACTGATGAAACCCACCGGCACGAGGACGGCACCGGCCACGCCGCGGGCGGCGAGCTCGGCCAGCCGGTCGCCGACGTCGGGCTCCAGCCAGGGGACGGCCGGCGGCCCGCTGCGGCTGCAGAACACCACCTCGGTGGGATGACGCACGCCGGTGCTCTCCTCGACCCGCGCGGCGATCACCGCTGCGACCGCCCGCAGCTCACGCGGGTAGGCGTCGCCCTCGGGGCCGCTGGCACGGGCCTGCGACAGTGGCAGCGAATGCGCCGTGAACAGCAGGTGGGCACCGGTCCGCGACGCCGCCGGCAGCTCGGCCAGCGCGGCCAGGCAGCGCTCCACCATCGGCTCGACGAACCCGGGATGGTCGAAGAACAATCGTAGTTTGACCAGCTCCGGGCGGCGCACGCCGGGCGGCAGCGCGGCCAGCGCGGCGGCGATGTTCTCGCGGTACTGGCGGCAGCCGGAGTAGGAGGAGAACGCCGAGGTGACGAAGCAGGCCGCCCGGCGGACACCGTCGGCGGCCATCCGCGCGACGGTGTCTCCCAGATAGGGCGCCCAGTTCCGGTTTCCCCAGTACACCGGCAGCTCAGGCAGGCCCGCCCGCAGCACTTCGGCGAGCGCCCGGTTCTGGTCGTTGAGCGGGCTGCGCCCGCCGAACATCGCGTACTGCTCGGCGACGGCCTCGAGCCGGGACGCGGGCACGTCCCGGCCGGCCGTCACGTTGCGCAGGAACGGCGCGACGTCATCGGGCCCCTCCGGGCCGCCGAAGGACACCAGCAGCAGCGCGTCGAACTCGCCGCGCCCGGTGCGCCGCCCGGCCGGTACGCCGACGCTCACCTCGGCACGCGGCCGGCGATGTCGGCCGGATATGTCGGGAAGTAGCGGCTGATGTCCGACAGCTCGAAGGACCGCAGGATCGACCGGGCGGACTCCCGGGCGAGCAGGTACTCGAAGGACGTGCGCACCAGCGCGATCTGGCCCGGTTCGTCGTCCACGGCGACCCCGGTCGCCGCGAGGACCGCGTCGTCGACCCGCACCTGGTAGGCGAAGGACAGCCCGGGCACGCCCGGCGAGGTCTCCTCCGCGACCATCACCTCGAAGTCACGGCCACCGCGCGGTTCCACCCGAATCACGCTCATCGGACCCACTCCCTCGTGGCCACTGCGACCCGGACGCCGCCACGGCGGCCCCGAGGTCCGGCCCCCCGAGATCCGAGGGCCTGGGGCCGAAGGCCCTGACACGGGGCAGCGGCACGACGGCGCGGCAAGGCTGCGTCGCCCACGATATCCGCCACCGCCGCGGCGCACCCACCCACGGGCCGCCGCCCGGCCCGGCCTGGACCGGTACGGGAGGATGGTCCCCCGCTCACGGGCGCTGCCACCGTCAGGCGGTCAGTGCCCCATGCTCAGGCCACCGTCGACCGGAATCAGCGCGCCGTTGATGTAGGCGGCCGCCGGCGAGGCCAGGAACGCCACGAGAGCCGCGACATCCGCCGGCTCCCCCATCCGGCCGCCGGGCACCGCGGCGGTCAGCGCCTGCCGCTGGGCGTCCGTCAACGCCTCGGTCATGTCCGTGCGGATCGGCCCCGGCGCCACCACGTTCGCGGTGATGTTGCGCGGGGCGAGCTCGCGGGCCAGGGACCGGGCGAACCCGATCAGGCCGGCCTTGGACGCCGCGTAGTTCGACTGCCCCGGGCCGCCGACGGAGGCGACGACGGACGACACGAAGATCAGACGCCCGCGCCGCAGCTTCATCATCGGCCGTGCGGCCCGCTTCGCCACCCGGTACGCGCCGAGCAGGTTCGTGTCGACGACCTCCTGGAAGGCGTCCTCGCTCATCGTGGCCAGCAGCGTGTCCCGGACGATGCCGGCGTTCGACACGACGATCTCGACGGGGCCGAACTCCGCCTCCACCTCGGAGAACGCCTTGTCGACGCTCTCCGCGTTGGTGACGTCGAGGCGGACCCCCAACATGCCCTCGGGGGCGGACCCGCCCCGGCTGGCCACCGCGACCCGTGCGCCCGCGGCGGCGAGTGCGACGGCGCAGGCGGCACCGATACCGCGGTTACCGCCCGTGACCAGGGCGACGCGACCCTCGTTTTCGACCATGGCGGGATAGTAACCGCCCGACCCGGCGGCGCCTCAGCCCAGCGCGAGCACGGCGCGATCCGAAGCCAACGGTGCCGCGCCCCGCCGGTGCGGCGGTGCGGCGGTGCGGCGGTGCGGCGGTGCGGCACGATGCCTGGTATGCAGGTGATGATCCGGGTGCGGCCCGGGGCTGCCCAGCCGGGCGTCGGCGGGTCCTGGGCGGATCCGCGGATCGGGGCCGCCCTGGTCGTCCGGGTGGCCGAGCGGGCCGTTGACGGCAAGGCCACCGAGGCGGCGGTCCGTGCGGGTGTCGATGGGCGAGGTGTTCGCCGTGCCC
>NZ_JALKFU020000497.1 GCF_023242965.2 Frankia sp. AgKG'84/4 | reverse complement strand
GCGTCACCGCGACGGGATCGACCCAGCGGTAGCGGGTCACGTGCAGGTCGGCGGCCGCGCGCCAGGCGTTGCGCCGGGCGGTCTTCTGGCCGCCGTGCGGCAGTACGAGCAGGGCTGCGTCCTCCAGGACGCCGAGCAGTGAACGGAGCACGGTGGGAACGACCTCCCGGACGCGGTCGTGGGCACACACCTTGTTGACTGACGTGACGGACTCGGCCGACCGGCGACGGAGTCGGCCCACATCATGACTGCGATGGAGCCGGGGCCGGCAGGGACAAAGGACACTGGCGGACAGCGGACGGCAGCGCACGACCATGCTGCGCATCGTGACGTCGGGTGACGTTACGCATCGCAGCCTAGCCCGTCGGTGGGATGGTCACCAGTCTGTCCGTCACTAGGCGTGAGAGGTCTCCGGCACACTTTCGGGGAGGTCGGGCATTTGGCCGAAGCTGTTGCCACGTGCGGTGACCGCCTGCTGGTAAAGGCGTCCGGCCCGGTACGAGGAGCGGACCAGCGGTCCCGACATCACCCCGGCGAAGCCGAGCTCGGCCCCGACGCGCTCCCAGTCGAGGAACTCCTCCGGGCGCACCCAGCGCTCGACGGGATGGTGACGCGGGCTCGGGCGCAGGTACTGGGTGACGGTGAGCAGCTCGCAGCCTGCGGACCGCAGGTCCCGCATGGCATCGTGCACCTCGTCGGGCGTCTCGCCCAGCCCGAGGATCAGGTTCGACTTCGTGACGAGCCCGGCGGCGCCGGCCTGGCGCAGCACGTCGAGCGAGCGGTCATAGCGGAACGCCGGCCGGACCCGCCGGAAGACTCTCGGCACGGTCTCGACGTTGTGGGCGAGGACCTCGGGCTTCGCGGCGAAGACCTCGCCGAGCTGGTCCGGGCGACCGCCGAAGTCCGGGATGAGTACCTCGACGCCGGTGCCGGCGGAAAGCTGGTGAATCTGACGGACCGTCTCGGCGTACAGCCACGCACCGCCGTCGGCGAGGTCGTCGCGGGCGACCCCGGTGACCGTCGCGTAGCGCAGGCCCATCGTGTGCACGGATTCCGCGACGCGGCGCGGCTCGTCGCGGTCCAGCGGGCTGGGCCGGCCGGAGTCGATCTGGCAGAAGTCACACCGGCGGGTGCAGACGTCGCCGCCGATCAGGAAGGTCGCCTCGCGGTCCTCCCAGCATTCGTAGATGTTCGGGCAGCCGGCCTCCTCGCACACCGTGTGCAGGCCGGCGCCGCGCACCAGGCCCTTGAGGTCGCGGTACTCCGGACCGGTGCGCATCGTGGTGCGGATCCACGGCGGCTTGCGCTCGATCGGGGTCTGCGCGTTGCGGGCCTCGAGCCGCAGCAACGGCCGACCCTCGGGGGCGACGGCGGTCATCGGACCAGCTCCATCCGCTCGGGCGTCAACGGGCCGCTGTGGACCGTCAGGGGGTGCGCCGGCTCGACCCGGGCGGTCGTGCGATCACCCAGGTGGCGCCCGCCGAGGTAGCGGCCGAGCACCGCGACGGTGTGCTTTTCCACCGTCGGCCGTGCGCCGGCCACCGTCACCTCGCGGCCGAGCTCGGAACTCAGGCTCGTCACCCCGGCGTCGGCGATGCCGCAGGGCACGATCCGACCGAAGTCGCCCAGATCGGATGAGCAGGTCAGCGCGAACCCATGGGTCGTGACGGCGCCCCGGACCCGCACGCCGATCGCGGCGAGTTTGCGCCAGCCGTCCATCGTCCACACGCCGCTGCGGCCCTCCACCCGGCGGGTCCGCAGGCCGAACTCCGCGCAGGATTCGATCAGCGCCTCCTCGAGCGCCCGGACGTAGGCCACCACGTCCAGCGGGCGGGGAAGCTTGATGATCGGATAGCCGACCAGCTGGCCGGGACCGTGCCAGGTGATCCGGCCGCCGCGGTCGACATCGACGACCTCGGTGCCGTCGGCGGGCCGCTCGAAGGGCTGCGTGCGCCGGCCGGCCGTGTAGACACTTGGATGTTCTACGAGGATGAGGGTGTCGTCGATCTCGTCGGCCACACGGGCCTCGGCGAGCGAACGCTGCATGTCCCACGCCTCGCGATACGCAACCACGCCAAGCCTCAGCACATCCACCCTGGAAAGCCTACGCTCCACGGGCCGTTCTCCCGGGTGAGGTCGGACGCGCCGGGTGCTGCCGGCGAGCGAGGCCACGGCAGCGCTGCGCCACGCGTCGCCGGTCCACGCCGCGTGGTCTCACAGGCCGCGTGGTCTCACAGGCCGCGTGGTCTCACAGGCCGCGCGGGCCCAGACGTGTCAGGCCGGGTCGGTCTCCCGCGTCGTTGGCGTCAGACCTCGGAGATGGCGCCGTCGTGGCCCTTCGCGTCGGGCAGCAGCCGGGGCTCGACCGCGGTCTCCACCGCGGCGCCGTCCGCTCCCCGCTCGACCCGCCAGGCGCTCGCCCCGGGCCGGTCGGCGACCGCCTCCACCAGCTCCGTACCGCGAAAGTGCAGTCCGACCCCGTCGTCGGTGGCCCAGCCGGCGGGCAACGTGCCGTCGGCGACCAGGCGCTGGTAGAGCGGGCGCCGGCCGGGCTCCGAGTCGTAGTGCGGGGTGTTGCTGAACGGCAGCAGGCCCAGCCCGTTCGTCACCGGGCGCAGGTCCGGGCCGAACGAGTCGGTGGTGCCGCCGACGTGCCAGCACAGCGAACCCGCCGACACTCCGCCGAGGACGACACCGGACTCCCACGCCTCACGCATGATCTCGCCGAGACCGTGCGCGGCCCAGACGGCCAGCAGGTTCGCCACACTGCCGCCGCCGACCCAGACGACATCCTGCGCCAGCAGGTGCGCCCGGAAGTCGGGGATGTTGGGCATGGGAAACAACGCCAGGTGGGACAGGCGCACGTCTGGACGGTCCCGGTTGAAGGCCGCGTAGCTGCGGGCGTAGGCGGCCTGGTCGTCGCCGAGGGCGGTCTGCAGCAGGCAGACCCGCGGGCGCTCGCTGGCGCCGGCCAGCTCGATCGCGTGGGTGAGCACCGGCCCGACCCGCGCCCCGTACCGGCCGTCAGGAAGGAAACCAGCGCTGGTGGCGAGGATCTGCACTCGGACACTCCGTGGACTCGGTGGGCGGGACAGGCTCAGCGGCGGCACAGGCCAGGATCGTGCGTCGCCCCGACTCGTGCGTCGCCCCGACTCGTGCGTCGCCCCGACCGTACGCGTCGGCGATGATCGCGATCGCCCGTTGTCCACAGCGAGTCGCGCCGTCCACAGCCACCTCGCCGTCCGCTGGTCATGGCTGTCGGTCGCCGTTCGCTGGGCCGGAGATCGAAAAAAGTTATCCACAACCGGGCTAAGTCCTGTACTACTGCACCTGGTTTGCGCCTAGCGTCGCTACTTGTGACTTTCTCCGACGGTTCCGCCGACAGGCCGGTCAGACGCGCCGACGGCGAGCCCGAGGTTCCGGGAGTCAGCCTGCGCTCCCGGCCGCGCGACGCCGGCGCCGGGGAGCTCTGGGCCGGGCAGTTCGACCAGTCCGGCGTGGAGTGCGTCGTGCGGCGGGTGCGGCTGGCGCCGGACCCGGTGCTGCGCTCGGCGGCCGTGGCGGCCGCGCGGGCCCTCGCCGAGCTGGATCATCCGCATCTGGTTCCGGTGCTGACGGCGCTGCCGACCGCCGACGGGCTTGCCGTGATCACCAGGCCGGTCGTCGGCGCGATCAGCCTCTCCCGGCTGCTGGCCGTGCGCGGCGCCCTCGATCCGGGCGAGGTCGTCACCGTGGGCCTGCCCATCGCCCAGGCGCTGGCCGCCGTGCACGCGGCCGGGGTCGTCCACGGCCGGTTGGAACCAGAGGACATCCTGCTCGAGGCGACCGGGCGACCGGTACTCGCGGGAGTCGGGGTGGCCGCCCTCGTCGACGCGGCGCGGCCGGATCCGGTGCCGCCCGGCGCGGCTGCGGCGGACGTGCGCGACCTCGCCACGTTGCTGCTGGCGGCGATGCGGGAGGCCACCGGGCCCGAATCCGCCCCCCTGGCGGGGGGGGGGGGCCCCCCCCCCCCGCCAGTAAACCACCCCCCGCCCCCCCCCCCCCCCCCCCCCCCCCCCCCCCCCCCCC
>NZ_JALKFU020000496.1 GCF_023242965.2 Frankia sp. AgKG'84/4 | reverse complement strand
GGCAGCCGGTAGTCGAGCAGGTCACGGTTCACCAGGCGGCCGGCGCCGTCGCGGATCTCGCAGCCGGCGACGCAGCCGGTCGCGTCCCGGCCGTGCAGCTGGGCGTCGGCGACCAGGTTCGGTGCCGCCCAGGGCGGCTGGGCCACCACATCGATGGACAGCTCGGCCGTGACCGAATGGGTGTTCGGTGGACGGCGCCCGTAGATCTCCCGGCCGATGGCATTGTCGGCGAGTACGCCGAGCGCGCCCACGGTCGGCTCTCCGCCGGAACCAGCCAGCCACGGCCCGAGCCGCATCGACACCCGCGTGCCCTGCGGGCCCCTCGCGCCCGGGCTGACCCGCAGCCGCGATTCGGAGCTCTCGCGCGCCGCCGGCGCGGCTGTCGCGCCCTGCGGTGGCCACCGCAGGCCGGTGGGCGTGCGGATCGCCGAGGTACCGCTCATGCTGCCGCTCGCGCCATCGCCATCGCCATCGCCATCACCATCTGCCCTGCCTTCAGCCGTCCTGCCTGACCGTGACCGTGATCGTCCGAGGCGGTGGCGCCACGCCTCGTTCTGTCCTACCCGATCTGTACGCCTGACGCCGCCGATGGTCCTCGGGGGCCGACCGGGTGGTGGTCCCCGAACGGCGGTGCCGGTGTGCGCCACCACGGCCCGGCCGGATGGCGGTACAGTCCCTAATCGGAGGCTCCTCCGTTCTCCGGCGGGAAGGACGACCATGCACCTCGGCCTGCACATCTCCGACTTCACCTGGCCCGGCGGACCGTCGACGCTCGCCGCCGACCTCACCCGCGTCGCCGTCGCCGCGGAGGATGCCGGTTTCGCGAAGCTCAGCGTTATGGACCACCTCTGGCAGATCCGCGGCATCGGCCCTCCCGAGCACGACATGCTCGAGGCATACACGACCCTGGGCTACCTCGCGGCGCGCACGAGCCGCATCGAGCTGCTCGCCTGGGTCACCGCCGTGGTCTACCGGGAGCCCGGCCTGCTGGCCAAGGCGGTCACCACGCTGGACGTGCTCTCCGCGGGCCGGGCGTGGCTCGGGATCGGCGCCGCCTGGTTCGAGCAGGAGGCCCACGGCCTGGGCCTGCCGTTCCCCTCGACGGCCGAGCGCTTCGAACGCCTCGAGGAGGCCCTCGAGATCTGCCTGCAGATGTGGAGCGGCAGCGACGCGCCCTACCAGGGCCGCCACTACCAGCTCGAACGCACCCTCAACGTGCCGGCGGCCCTGCGCCGCCCGCACCCGCCGATCATGATCGGCGGCAGTGGGGAGCGCAAGACCCTGCGTCTGGTGGCCCGCTTCGCGCAGGCCTGCAACCTGTTCAACGCCCCCGACATCGAGCACAAGCTGGACGTCCTGCGCGGCCACTGCGCCGACCTCGGCCGCGATTACGACGAGATCGAGAAGACCGTCATCGGCCCGCTGGACCCCGGCGCCGACGGCGAGAACACCGACATGCTGCTCGCCGACCTGCGCCGTCTCGCCGACCTCGGCATCACCCACTACCATGGCTCGGTGCCGAACGTGGCGACCCTACGCCCCCTGGAACTGCTCGCCGACCAGGTCATCCCGGTCGCCGCCGGCTTCTAGCCGGTCCTCCTGCTTCTCCGCGGTCCGTCGAAGGTGGCGCCACGGGTGCAGGGCCGCCGCCCGGCGGGTGCTGAACGTGCCCCGCGGGGTAGTGATCGGGTATGTGGACGAGGTTGAAGCGAGCGGTGTCCGGCCAGGGCCGGCAGGCGGCGAACAGCACGGCGTGGAACCCGACGGGTTTCTGGTGGTGCCTCGACCACGAACGGGTCGAGAACCCACCGGACGCCCCGGGCCACCGCCGCCTCGGCCCGTACGACAGCGCCGACGCGGCAGCCGACTGGCGCCGCCGCCTCGAGAACCGCAACCAACAGTGGGATGACGACGACCGCCGCTGGGCCGCCGGCCGCTCCGAGACACCCTGACCGCCGCCTGCGCCCGGGCGGCTCAGCTCACGGCGGAGCCGGGCGCGGGGCCGTCGACCTCGGCGGAGCTGGCCAGACGCAGTTTGCGGGCGGCGCGTTCGTAGAAGGTCGTGTGGCCGAAGCGGACGACGCCGACGGCGGCGGGCCGCGCGGTCATCGTCATCGTCGCCCCGGCGGCGAGATGGCCGTGGACCGCGCCGTCGATCTCGACGGCGAGCCGGGCGCTGCCCGCCAGCACGGTCAGGGCCAGCGAGTCGTGCACCGAGAGCACCATGCCCCGGTTGAACGCCGAATGCGGCGCCACCGGTGTCACCAGCAGCGCCTCGACGGACGGGCTGACCAGCGGCCCGCCCGCCGAAAAGCTGTACGCCGTCGAACCCGTCGGGGTCGAGACGACCACGGCGTCCGCGGCGTAGCGAACGAAAGGCCGCCCGCCGACCCGCAGCTCCACCGCCGCACTGCCGCCCTGCCCCGGCATCCGCACGACGGCGACGTCGTTGAACGCGCTCATCGTCCGCGCCCCGAAGCACCCCCCACCCGCCACGGACGGCGCCGCCGTGCCGCCGGATGCCCCGCCGCGAGGGGCCAGGACGTCCTCGCCGAGGTGGACGTCCTCGCCGAGGTGGGCGTCGACGGCGAGACGCGGCTCGACGGTGTACTCCAGGCGGTCGATCGCCGACAGCGCCGTGGCCAGCTCGGGAATGTCGACCTCGGCGAGGAAGCCGAGCCGGCCGAGGTTCACCCCGAGGACGGGGGCGTCCCCGCGGTCGGCCAGGCGCATCGCCCGCAGCATCGTGCCGTCGCCGCCGAGGCTGACCAGCAGCTCGGAGCGCGCGGCGAGTTCCGCGGCGTCGACGGCGACCGCGGCGCAGCGCAGCCGTTCGATCTCCCCGGCGACCCCGAGCACCGTCACGTCGCGTTGCGCCGCCCAGTCGAGCACCGCCGCGACCGCCCGCGCCGAATCGCGCCGCGGATGCAGCACCACCCCGACCGTTCGAACCACCGTGCACCCCCTACCACCGTCCGCCTACCGCCACCCTGCCCTGACGGTGTGCCCGCCGCCCGGTGGGCGCTCAGTCGGCGGTAAGCGTTCAGTCGGCGGTAAGCGTTCAGTCGGCGGCGGGCGCCCAGGGGCGGGGTTCGACGGGACGGGTGGGCAGCGGGCTGGTCAGCGCCAGGGCGAAGAAGGCGACGTCGCGCCACGCCCCCAGCCGGTAGCCGACGTCGCGGTACAGCCCTGTCTGCTCGAAGCCGACCGCGGTGTGCAGCGCGACACTGGCCGCGTTCGGCAGCGTGATGCCCGCGAAGACGTGGAGATATCCCAACGCGCGCACCTCGGGGAGAAGCAGATCGTAGCGGCGCCGGCCGAGCCCGCGGCGGTGCACGGACGCGGCCAGGTAGACCGACGTGTCCGCTGACCAGCGGTAGGAGGCCCGCGAGTGGTGGGCGCTGGCGTAGGCGTAGCCGACGAGCTCACCGTCGGTCTCGGCGACCAGCCACGGCTTGCGTGGCGCGGCCTCCATCCGCGCGCGTAGCTCTTCGACGCCGGGCAGCTCCTCCTCGAACGTGGCCGGCGAGGCGGCGACGTACGGCGCGTAGACCGCCTGGATGCCGGCGGCGTCGGCCGCGCCGGCGGCCCTGATCGTGATCATGCAGCCTCCGAACTTCCGCACAGACCGGACGGACAGGATTATCTGGTGCTGGGCGCGGCACGGGTGGGCGCCAGCAGATCCGCGAGCACGTCCCGCAGAATGTCCAGCCCGTCGCGGCTGAGCACCGACTCGGGATGGAACTGCAGGCCCGTGAACGTCGCGGCCCGCAGCGCGTGCACCGAGTGGTCGGCCGGGTCGCGGGCCAGACGGACGGGGCCGTACGCCGAGGCCAGCTCATCCGCCCCGGCCACGGCGGTGAACGTCGAGTAGAACCCGACCCGTCGGGATTGGCCGAACAGGTCGATGGTGCGCGCCAGCCCCTGGTAGGGATCGTCGCGGCGGCGCAGCGCCAGCCCGAGCAGCCCGGCGAGCAGCTGATGACCGAGGCACACGGCGAGCAGCGGCCGGCGTGCCGCGAGGCGCCCGGCGATCAGCCCGCGCAGCACCGCCATTTTCCCTCCGGCGG
>NZ_JALKFU020000495.1 GCF_023242965.2 Frankia sp. AgKG'84/4 | reverse complement strand
GCGGGGCGCCCAGCCCCCCCACCTCGGCGGCCAGGTCGTCGCGGCGGACGGTGAGGGTCTGCGCGTTGTCGCCGGCGCCGTCGAGTTCCAGCAGCCGGCGGCCGGCCTGGTCGGCCCAGGCGAGCACGCCGTCGATGTCGGTGCCGTGCGCGCGGGTGAGGGTGGTCAACGCCGCCTTGCGGTCCTGGGCGTCGGCGAGGCGGCCGGGGTCGGCGTCGATGCTCTCCGCGTAGGAGGCGAGGTCGGCGGCGACGTCGGTGAGCAGCATGCCGACCTCGGTCAGCCGGGAGCCGAGGGCGGCGAGTTCGGCGTCGAGGTCGGAGTCGCCGGCGATGACGCGGCGGGCGGCGGAGACGAGGTCGACGGCGCCAGGCTCGTCGGAGCCGGACGCCGGGTCGCTCATCAGCGCCGCGTGCGCGGTGCGGGCGGCGCGCACCAGGGTCTCGGCGTGCTCGAGCCGGTTGAGCTCGGCGTCGAGGGTGACGTCCTCCCCGGCGACCGGCTCGACCCGCTCCACCTCGGCGAGGCCGAGGCGCAGTAGCTCGGCCTCCTGCTCCCGTTCCCGCGTCCGTTCGATGATGTCCGCGAGCGTCCGGGTGACCCGGTTCAGCTCCGCGTGGACGACGCCGTAGCGGGCCAGCGGCATCGACACCGCCACGCCGGCGAACCGGTCCAGCGCCTGGCGCTGCGCGGATGGGCGCAGCAGCCGCTGCGCCTCGGACTGGCCGTGGACGGCGATGAGATCCTCGGCGATCTCGCCGAGCACGCTCGCCGGCACGGACCGGCCGGCGACCTGCGCCCGCGACCTGCCCTCCGCGGTCAGCGTCCGCCCGACGACGAGCACCGCGCCGCCAGGATCGTCATCGAGGTCGCCGCCGACCTCACGGACGCGGTCGGCGACCGCGGAGTCGACCGGGATCACCAGCCGCCCCTCGACGAACGCGCGCTCCACCCCCGGGCGGACCAGGCCGTAGTCCGCCCGACCGCCGGTCAACAGGCCGAGACCCTGGACGATCATGGTCTTGCCGGCGCCGGTCTCACCACTGACGACGGTGAGGCCGGCGGCGAGGTCGAGGGCGGCATCGTCGATGACCCCGAGGCCGCGGATGCGAATCTCCTCGAGCACGCCCCGAACTCTAACCGTCCCGCCGCATGCGCCGACATCGTCGCCCAGTTCCACCCGCACCGCCCCCACCCCGCACCGCCCCCACCGCTGCCCCCGGCCATCACCGCCGATCCGCCCGGGCCGCGTCGGCGCCGGGCCGTCAACGCTCGTTGCGGCCCCGCCAGCCCGCCACCGGCAGGTCGAACTTGGCGACGAGGCGGTCGGTGAACGGCAGCGGGCGGACTACCGCTAGGCGCACCGGTCGCCGCCCCCGCACGACCTCGACCCGTGACTCCGGCGGCACCTCGGCGAGCCGGCGCCCGTCGCAGTAAAGGATCCCCGGCACCGGTTCCAACACCTCGACGGCGACGGTGGAACTCGGCGCGAGCACCAGCGGACGGGCGAACAGCGCATGCGCGCTGATCGGCGCGACGAGCAGCGCCTCCACCCCCGGCCACATCACCGGCCCGCCGGCGGAGAACGCGTAGGCCGTCGAACCCGTGGGCGTCGAGCAGATCACCCCGTCGCAGCCCCAGCGGGACAGCGGCCGCCCGTCGATCTCCAGGACGCATTCCAGCATCCGGGCCCGCTCGGCCTTCTCCAGCGACATCTCGTTGAGCGCCCAGCCGGTGTAGGTCACCTCGCCGCGGCGGCGGACCGTCACGTCGACGGTCATCCGGTCCTCCACCGCGTAGTCCTTGCGAACGACATGGTCGATGGTGGACGCCAGCGCGTCCGGCTCCGCCTCGGCGAGGAATCCGACGTGACCGAGGTTGACGCCGAGCAGCGGCGCGTCGGCGGCGCGGGCGAACTCGGCGCCGCGCAGCAGGCTGCCGTCCCCGCCGAGAACGACGACGAGCTCCACGCCGACCGCCGCGTCGGCATGGTGCGGGACGACGGTGGCTCCGGTGAGGTCGAGCTGCTCGGCCTCGTCGCGCAAGACCCGTGGGTTGATGCCCGCTGCGGCCAGTCCTTCGATCACCCGCTGCGCGCTCTCCCGCACGACCGACCGGCGGGGATGGGTGACAACAAGCACGTCCCGTGACATCCCCGTCACCCCGATCGCTCGGCGTTGCGACCGCCGGCCGGACCGGCGGCGATGGCGCCGGCCAGGTCGTCCTCGCCGAGCGGCGGCGCGCCGGCGAGCAGCCACAGCAGGTACTCGACGTTGCCGGCGGGCCCCGGCAACGGGCTCGCCGTGACCCCCGCGACCCCGAGGCCGAGCTGGGCCGCGGCGACCGCGACCGCGCGCACCGCTGCGGCGTGCAGCGCCGGGTCGCGGACCACCCCGCCGGCACCGAGACGCTCCCGACCGACCTCGAACTGCGGTTTGACGAGCAGCACGAAGTCGGCGTCCGGCGCCGCGCACGCCCGCAGCGCCGGCAGCACCAGCTCCAACGGGATGAACGACAGGTCACCGACGACGAGCTCGACGGGTTCACCGACCTCGGCCGGGGTCAGCGCACGGGCATTGACCCGGTCGAGCACCCGCACCCGCGGATCCGACTGGAGCCGCCACAGCAACTGGCCGTAGCCGACGTCCACGGCTACCACCGAAGCCGCCCCGTGACGCAGCAGCACGTCGGTGAACCCCCCGGTCGACGCCCCCACATCCAGGCACCGCCGCCCGGCGACCACCAGCGACCGCCCCGCACCGGACGTGCCCGGACTGACCGGACTGACCGGACTGACCGGGATGCCTTGGGGCACGGCACTGTCGACGGACGAGGTGACGGAGGGGGCTCCGGCGGTGTCGAGCGGTGGAACACCGAAGGCGGCGAAGGCGCCGAGCAGCTTGTGCGCGCCGCGGGAAGCCCAGCCGGGATCGTCACCCGCGGCGACGGCGATCGAGGTGGAGCCGTCGACAATGGTGGCGGCCTTCGTGGCCGCGATGCCTCCGACCACCACGTGACCGGCGTTGATCGCGGCGACGGCCTGCTCTCGGGATCGGGCCAGGCCACGGCGGACCAGCTCACTGTCGAGGCGTACGCGACGGGACACCATGGCGCGTTCCCGGCTCAGCGGGCCGGACGGCCCGGACCGGGCCGCGGGCCGGGCGCGGTCGCGGTACCCGCGGGCGCCGCGCCCGCGGACCCGTCGAGGTCGGCCAGGGCCTCGGCCAGGCGGCGGTTCATCTCCTCGAACACCTCCACATGCGCGGACGTCGCCAGCCCGTCGAGGGTGTCCAGCCGGGCCAACGCGTCGCGGATCTCGCCCGGCAGGCCGTCCGTGCTCCCGATGTCCGGATTCGCCGTGTCAGCGTTCACTGGGTCAGCGTTCACGGTGTCAGCCTCCCGCACTTTCCGCCGTTGATGCGACGGTCCCCCGCGACGTACGTCATGCGACGTATCTCATGGCCGGTCCGCCCGCCGGGACGGCCGCCGCCGCACCGCGTCGACCGGCACGGGAACGCACCGGCCGCGGATCGGGCCTCGCACCGCCGCGGACCCGCCCGCCGGGGCACCATGGGATGACCCGCCACCCGGCGAGCATGCCCGAACCTTCCCGAGAGGAGCAGGATCCCCCGATGGCCGACAGGTCGCAGTGCGAGGCAGCGCTCCGGGCCATCGCCGCCCGTCTCGACCGGCTCACCGGGCCGGGCCACCCGCCCGCTACTCCCGACCGCACGATCCTGTGCCGGGTCCCCGATCTGGACACGGTCTTTCATGGCGAGCTGCGCGATGGCCGCCTGCACGACATCGGCGAGGGCATCCGTGAGCAGGCGCAGATCGTCCTCACCGTCGGCAGTGACGATCTGGTGGCCCTCACCGAGGGCAACCTGTCTGTGCTCGGCGCGTGGCGGGCCGGCCGGCTCAAGGTCGACGCGAGCATGCGGGACCTGTTGCGGGTGCGCTCCCTGCTGTAGCCGTCGCGGTCGCTGTGGCGCTCGCCGCGCCGCCAGCGCCGCCAGCGCCGTGGATGGCCGGTCAGTCGCGTGGCGCCGGTGGCGTCAGCTCGGCGCAACCCGGCGGCCGGTCCGGCG
>NZ_JALKFU020000494.1 GCF_023242965.2 Frankia sp. AgKG'84/4 | reverse complement strand
GGGCCGCCGCGGCCGCGGAGGTCCTCGACGTCGCCGGGCTCACCGTCGCCGGCTGATCCGGCCGCCCGCGGCCTACCGCGGCGGCGGGCGAACCTCGTCCGTCCGAACCTCGTCCGTTTTCGACAAGACCGGCCCCGGCCGGCGGTTCTAGCCTGCGGTCATGACAATCGCCTTCAATCTGATCGGTCTGGTCGTCTCGGACATGAGCCGCAGCCTGGCGTTCTACCGCCTGCTGGGGCTCAAGGTGCCGCAGGGCGCAGAGTCCGAGCCACACGTCGAGGTGAACCTGCCCGGGGGCCTGCGGATCGCCTTCGACACCGAGGCCACCATCCGTTCGTTCGATCCCGACTGGACGCCGGGAACCGGCGGCCCCGGGCGCGTGGGGCTGGCCTTCGCCTGCGCCGACCCCGCCGAGGTCGACGCCGCCTACGCGAACCTGCTCGCGGCCGGGCACACCGGGCATCTGAAGCCCTGGGACGCCTTCTGGGGTCAGCGCTACGCCACTGTCTTCGACCCCGACGGCAACCACGTCGACCTGTACGCCCCCCTGCCGGTCGCCGCGACCACGTGAGCGTCCCCCGGCCGCGGCCCGGCCCGGCCGGCGGATCACGCCGATCAGCCGGCCGTCGTGATCAGGGGGAGGCGGCGCTGGTCGGACCGGCGGCGAGCAGTCCGGTTGGCGTGACGCCGGCGAGCGTCCGCACCTCGCGGGCCAGGTGGGCCTGATCGGCGTAGCCGGCGTCGGCGGCGACGTCGGCGAGGCTTCGGCCCGGGCCGGCGACCCGCACCGCCTCCTGCAGGCGCAGGATGCGGGCCAGCGTCTTCGGGCCGTAGCCGAACATCCGCCGGCAACGACGCAGCAGCTGACGTTCGCTCAGTCCGACGGCGCGGGCGAGGCCGGGCACCGCGACCCCGCCCCGGATCCCGGCGACGATGGCGGGCGCGAGCGGATCGGCCAGGCCGGGATGCGTCGCGCGGCCCGCGAGTTCCGCTGCGAGTGCGGTGGCCGGGTCCGCCGCGGCGGCGACCCGCTCGGCGAGCCGGCGGGCCGGGCCGGCACCCCACAGATCGGCCAGCTCGACGCGGCTGTCGCGCAGCTGCTCGGCGCCGACACCGAGATGGGCCGGGCCGAGACCGGGATCGAAGCGCAGGCCCGCGTACCGCACCCCGGGCGCCCAACGGACGGTGCTGGCGGCGGTGTCCGGCCCGGCGACGATCAGCCGGCCGTCGGAGTGCCAGATGATGTCGACGCATCCGTCCGGCAGCACCCGATGGTCCTCCGGGCCCATCTGGGCAGTCGCGATCCAGGCCGTGGCCGGCAGCCGGCCGGCCCGTCGTTCGCGGTACACCCCGCCGAGGCTACGCCGATCACCCTGATCGCCAGATCGACGGGGGAAACCGTTCGCGATCGGTGTGCCGGCGTGGGACCCTCGTAGGCGACGGGCCGAATCCGCCCAGGTGGGCCGTGATGGCACGACGCGGTGCGAGTGGCGCCGTGCGGTGGTGGGCCAGGTGGATTCCCCGAAGTGGTCGCGCACGCGCGTGACCAGGCCGGATGAAGCGACGCGGAATGCCGCGGAAGCGGTGCGCGTTGAGAACGGATGGTATGACACTTCCTGCCGACGCCCTGGATGCGTCCACTTCCGACAGATCTCTCCTCACGCTGGCCGACGGAGATTCGGCCGACCTTTCAGGCTTTTTCGCCGATTCGGGCGACGGCTTGGACCTGGCGGATCGCGCGTCACTGCGCCGCATCCCCGGCCTGGCCACGGAACTCGTCGACGTCACCGAGGTGGAGTACCGCCAGCTTCGACTGGAGCAGGTGGTGCTCATCGGCGTGTGGACGTCGGGCACGCTGCAGTCCGCGGAGGACTCCATGACGGAGCTCGCGGCACTGGCCACGACCGCGGGTTCCGTCGTGCTCGACGCGCTCATGCAGCGCCGCGACCGGCCGGACGCCGCGACCTACGTCGGTTCCGGCAAGGCCCGTGAGCTCGCCGAGGTCGTCGCCGCGACCGGCGCGGACACGGTGGTCTGCGACGGCGAGCTGACCCCGGGCCAGCTCCGTCAGCTCGAGGAGATCGTCAAGGTCAAGGTCATCGACCGGACGGCGCTCATCCTGGACATCTTCGCCCAGCACGCGACCTCGAAAGAGGGCAAGGCGCAGGTGGAGCTGGCCCAGCTGCAGTACATGCTGCCGCGGCTGCGAGGCTGGGGTGAGTCGATGTCCCGGGCCGCCGCCGGCGGCGGTGGTCGCGCCCCCATCGGGACCCGCGGTCCCGGTGAGACGAAGATCGAGACGGACCGTCGGCGGTTGCGGGCCCGGATGGCGAAGCTGCGCCGCGAGCTCGCCGCGATGTCCACCGTGCGGGAGACGAAGCGCTCGGCCCGCGTGCGCGGCGAGGTGCCCTCGGTGGCGATCGCCGGCTACACCAACGCCGGCAAGTCGTCGCTGCTGAACCGGCTCACTGGCGCCGGGGTCCTGGTGGAGGACGCGCTGTTCGCCACGCTGGATCCCACCGTGCGCCGTGCCACCCTGCCCGACGGGCGGGTGTTCACCCTCGCCGACACGGTCGGCTTCGTCCGCCACCTGCCACACCAGATCGTCGAGGCGTTCCGCTCCACGCTGGAGGAGGTCGCCGACGCCGACCTGATCCTGCACGTGGTGGACGGCTCCGCGCCGGATCCCGCCGGGCAGATCTCGGCCGTGCGGGAGGTCCTCGCCGACATCGAGGCGAGCAACGTGCCCGAGCTGATCGTTGTGAACAAGATTGATGCCGCCGAACCCACGATGCTGGCCGGACTGCGCCAGCTCGCCCCGGACGCGGTCTTCGTCTCGGCCCGCTCCGGGGACGGGCTGAACACGCTGGTCGACGTGCTGTGCCAGCGGGTCCCGCATCCGGATGTGGAGGTGAAGGTCCTGCTCCCGTACACCCGGGGCGACCTCGTCTCCCGGGTGCACGCCGACGGTGAGGTGATCAACCTGGAGCACACCGCGGACGGCACCAGGCTGGCCGCCAGGGTGTCCTCGGCACTCGCCGCCGAGCTGGAAGCCTTCCGCGTCTGACAGTGCCCCGCGTCTGACAGTGCCCCGCGTGTGAGGGCGTTCCACGCCTGACGGCGGCCCGGGTCTGACGGTGCCTCGCGCCAGGCCGGCCGTTCACCACGGCCGGCCTGTGCCGGCCTGACCGAGGGCCCGGCGGCTCCCCGCGGGGAGCCGCCGGCCGGCCGGCCGCCAGACCGGATGCCGGTCAGACCCGGCGCAGCACGGCCACGATCCGGCCGAGGATGGTCGCCTCCTCGCCGGGGATGTCGTTGAACGCCGGGTTCTCCGGGTGCAGCCAGATCTTTCCGTCCCGTACCCGCAGGCGCTTGACCGTCGCCTCGCCATCGATCATCGCGGCGACGATCTCGCCGTTGTCCGCGACCGGCTGCTGGCGGACCGCGACCCAGTCACCGTCACAGATCGCCGCGCCTGTCATCGACTCACCGACGACCCGGAGCAGGAAGAGCGTCCCCTCGCCGACGATCTCCCTCGGCAGCGGGAAGACATCCTCGATCGCCTGCTCGGCCAGGATCGGGCCACCGGCGGCGATGCGCCCCAGCACCGGGACGTAGGTGGCCGCGCTCTCCTGGGCGGAACCGGACGCCAGCCGCGCCTGGCTGCCACCGAACGCGGCCACCACCGCCGCGTTGCCGCTCTCGGCCCGGCGCCGCGGCCGGTCCGGGCTGAGCACCTCCATCGCCCGCGGGCGATTGGGGTCGCGGCGCAGGTAGCCCTTCTCCTCCAGCACCTTGAGCTGGTGGGCCACGCTGCTCGTGCTCGTCAGCCCGACAGCCTCACCGATCTCCCGCACGCTGGGCGGGTAACCGCGGCGCTCAACAGCGTCCCGGATGACCTCGAGCACCTTGCGCTGCCGGGGGGTCAGGCCGGCCGCCTCCGCGGGGTTGTCGGGGAAGGCCCGCACGTTGCCGCGGGCCCCGGCCCGGCGCGTACCCCTGCCTTGGGTGGTCATCGCCTACCGCTCTCCTCGTCGCGTACTTCGTCGCCGGGCTGGCGCCGCGCGGCCGCGCGCCGGGCAGCGACGCGG
>NZ_JALKFU020000493.1 GCF_023242965.2 Frankia sp. AgKG'84/4 | reverse complement strand
GCAACGCCCCGGGACCCGGCGCGGCACTGCCGCGTCCCCCGGCCGTGACGGGCGCGGCGGGCGCGGGCTGGGTGCCACCCGCCGAGGCGGAAGTGTCCATGGTCAGCGCGCTCCGGAACGACGTCGCCGCACGACGGCGAGAACCGCGCCGACGGCCAGCAGCACAACGATCACGACCACCGTGACCGTCACCCAGTGTCCACCTCCGCCGTCGTCGGTGTCCTCGGCGCCGGGCCCGGCCGTGGGGGAACTCGCGAGGACGGCCGCGCCGGTGGGGGAGGGCGTCGCCGACGCGGTCACGGTGGCGGCCGGCGGACTGGCGGCCGGTGACGCCCGCGTCACGGTGAAGCCGAACGTGCCCCCGACGGGATGACCGTCCTGCGAGACCACCTGGTAGGAGACGGTGTAGGCACCCGCGGCGGACGCGGCGAGCGGCTGGCGGACCGTCGTGCCGTCGACCTGCGGGGCGCCGCGGGTCACACTGAGGTCCCCGGGGCCCGTCACGGCGACCCGGCTGTACCGCGCGGACACCGACTCGCTGAAGGTCAGCACGACCTCGGCGGGCGGGACGTCCAGGCTCGCGCTCGTGGCGGGCGAGGTCGTCTCGAGGCTGGAGTGGGCCGACGCCGGCGCGGCGAGCGCCAGCAGGAGGCCGGGAATCAGGACGGCGACGGCGCCGACGGTCGCGACGAGCGATCCCGCCCGCCCGCGTAGGCGTCCGGCGGTGGGTATCTGCACCTGTCGTCGCACCCCGCGGATTCTACGCTCCGTAGAACGTGGATCGCGGGCACCGTCGGGCCAGCCCCGACCGCGGGCCCAGCGATCCAGCCATCGAATCGACCTGGGTCGAACAAGATAATCAATGGCGTTGACGAAGTGTCGGCAGAATTGATCATGAAAATTCGGCTGCGAGCACCACCCGCTCCCGGCACCTGAAAGGTTGCCCACCCGCACCTCCGGGCAGGCACAGAAGACGGGTCCTGCCGCCGTACTTCCGCGTCGCGGCCACACCGTCGGCAGGCGCGGGTCCTGGCCGACGGGCCGTCCAGCGCACCGGAGGTGCCCAGTGCCACCACCGCTGTCGGCGTTCCTGGCGCCGTCACTGCAGGAGAGCATCCGCCGACTCGCCCGACCGCTCGCCGGCCACCGGGCCGCGCGTGGCAGGACGCGGCGGGATTCCGGTCAGGTCGGGCTCGGCGGGACCCCGCGGGTGCCCCGCGTGGTCGTTGTCGGCAGTGGGTTCGCGGGTCTGCGGCTGCTGCGCCGGCTGGAGCGGCTGGTGCCGGCGGGGGCGGCGGAGTTCACGGTCATCTCCCCGGTGGATCACCTGCCCTACACCTCGCTGATGCCGCAGGTGTGTGCGAGTTCCGTGGAGCCGCGGCATCTCGCCATCGCGACCCGCCGGGCGTTGCGGCGCACGGTGCTGCGGCTGGGACACGCGGTGGAGGTCGACCCGCGGGCACGTACGGTGACCGTGCAGCGCAACGACGGCACGGTGGGTCGGCTGGGGTGGGACCGGCTCGTACTGGCGCCGGGTTCGGTCACCCGCACGTTCGACATTCCCGGCGTGCGGGACCACGCGATCGGCCTGAAGAACCTGAACCAGGCCGTCTACCTGCGTGATCACGTGCTGCGGCAGCTGGAGCTCGCCGACGCGGCGGTGGACGTGGGCGAGCGGCGGGCGCTGTGCACGTTCGTCGTCGTCGGCGGCGGCTACACCGGCACCGAGCTCGTCGCGCAGATGACCCGGTTCACCCGGCGGGCGGTGGCGAACTATCCGCGGGTGCGGGCCGAGGACATCCGGTGGGTTCTCATCGACCATTCCTCCCGGCTGCTGCATGAGCTGGCGCCCCCACTCGGGCGCCGCGCCGGTGAGGTGCTGGCCGCACGGGGCGTCGAGACGCTGCTGCGGACGGCGGTGACCGAGGTCGGCGAACGGTTCGTCCGGATGCGCGGGCCGGATGACGGCACCGGCGGCGCGCAGAGGTCCATCGACACCCGCACGGTCGTCTGGTGCGCCGGGGTGGCGCCCAACCCGCTGGTGTCGACGCTCGGTCTGCCCACCGCGCACGAACGCCTCGTCGTCGACGAGTACTTCCGGGTCGCCGGCGTCGATGGCCTGTTCGCGCTGGGCGACGCGGCGGCCGTGCCGGACCTGACCCGCGGGGGCGAGCCGGCGGGGCAGACCGCTCAGCACGCCGTGCGCCAGGCCGTCGTCGCGGCCCGCAACGTCGCGGCCTCCCTCGGGTACGGCAGCGCGAAGCCCTACCGGCATCACGACCTCGGCTTCGTCGTCGACCTCGGTGGGCGCGACGCGGTCGCCAATCCGTTTGGGCTGATCCTGCATGGCCTGCCCGCGGTCGTCGCCACCCGTGCGTACCACATGTACGCGCTGAACAACGGGTCCAACCGGGCCAGGGTGCTGTCCGACTGGGCCCTGGACCTGGTCGTGCCGCACCAGATCGTCCAGCTCGGCTTCGCCCGCGGTCCGCGTCCGACCCTGGCCTGTGCGGAGGAGACCGGGATCTACCCGACGGCGCGCGTCCGGCCGGAGTCCGCGCGGTTCACGTCCTGATCCGATCGGGCTCGCGGCGATCGCCCGCCCGGCCGGCTGGCCGGCGCGTGCCGGAGGGCCAACGTGGACGGCGTCGCCGTGATGCGTGGGCGATGGCCGGATCGGGTCAGTTGATGGCCCGGGGCCGTACTTTCCGCGTCATGATGTGATCGAGACGATGCTGAGGGTCGCGACTCCAGCCAGGGGCGGAGGAGCCGATCCGTCAACGCGATGATGAGCGCGCGTCGATGTCCATCCCCGGTGTCGCCGGTTCCCTCACGGGGGACCGGCACGCCCGGGCCACCAGCGACAGACCCTCACCCCCCGGTCGGGCGATCGGCGACGATGGCCGTGCCCTTACCGCGGCGGGGCCATGACGGGCTGGCAACGGGTGTGTGACCAGCCCGAACGGGGGAGATCGTCATGACGGCGGACGAATGGGGGAGACGCGGGATGGGGCTTGGCGGCCGGCTGGACCGCGCACAGCGACGCCACCGCGGCCTCGGCTTCGTCGTCGCCGTTCTGTACAAGTTCGCCGACGATCAGGGCGGCTACCTGGCGGCGCTCATCACCTTCTACTCTTTCCTGTCGCTGTTCCCGTTGTTGCTGCTGCTGACCACCGGCCTCGGTTTCGTCCTGCATGGCCACCAGCATCTGCAGGAGCAGGTCGTCAGCTCCGCGCTGAGCCAGTTCCCGATCATCGGTGACCAGTTGCGGGACGACGTGCAGGCGCTCAAGGGCAGCGGGGTCGCGGTCGCCATCGGCGTCCTCGGCGCGGTGTACGGCAGCCTCGGTGTCGCCCGGGCGATCGGCAACGCGCTGGACACCGTGTGGGCGGTGCCGCGTCGATCACGTCCCAACCCGTTCTTCGCCCGGGTGCGCAGCCTCAGCCTGATCGGTCTGCTCGGCCTCGGTGTCGCCATGACCACGATCCTGTCGACCGTGACGACCGGCGCCTCCGCGTTCGGCCGGCTCGGGGCCGGGTTCCAGGTCCTCGCCGTCGCGATCTCCGCGGCGGGTAACGCCGGGCTGATCCTCGTCGCCTTCAAGGTCCTCACCGTCCGGTCCATCCGGGTCATGGAGATCCTGCCCGGAGCGGTGTTCACTGCCGTGGGCTGGCAGCTCGTCCAGACCCTCGGTGGCTACTACCTCGCGCACCAGCTCAAGGGATCCACCCAGGTGTATGGGCTGTTCGGGCTGGTGCTCGGTCTGATCACCTGGCTGTACTTCCTCGCGGTCCTCGTCGTCACCGGGATGGAGGTCAACGCGGTACGGGTGGGGCGGCTCTATCCACGGGCGTTGCTGACCCCGTTCCTCGACGCCGTCGAACTCACCGACTCCGACCGGCGGGCCTACACCTCCTACGCCCAGGCCGAACAGTTCAAAAGTTTCCAGCGCGTGGAGGTGACCTTCACCGACGCACCCGAGCGGCATCGCCCGCGCGCGGGCCAGGCAGCCGAGTCGCCGGCCGGCCCGGCGCCCGTCACCCAGCCCCCGGATCAGTCCCCGCCCACGGGTGAGAAGTCCGCCGCGCACGAGCGCGCGGGCACCCCC
>NZ_JALKFU020000492.1 GCF_023242965.2 Frankia sp. AgKG'84/4 | reverse complement strand
CTGGACAGGGGCGCGGGCGATGCCGAGGCGGGCGAGTGCGCGGGCCAGGCAGCGGCGGCCGGAGCGGCGGGCGGCGGCATCGTCGGCGAGCATCTCGACGAGTAAGGAGACCGCGGCCGTGGCGTCGCGGGCCGGGCGCAGGAAGGGGAAGGTGCGCTCCCAGGCGACGAACGGCTGGATCACCAGGTCGTGCCGGCCGGCGACGTGCGCCGCCTCGTGGGCGAGCACCGCGTCCAGCTCGGCGGCGTCCAGGGTGTTCAGCAGCCCGCGCGAGACGACCACCCGGGCATGGCGTACGCCCGGCACGCAGTAGGCCACGGCGATCGGATGGTCGAGGATCCGCAGCAGGATGCCGGCCTGGTCCCGGTGCGCGCACAGGCAGCAGGGGCTGCCCGCCACCCGGTCACCATGATCACCCGAATCGTGATCGCCCGAATCGTGATCACCCGAATCGTGGGTGGTCGAATCGTGGGCGGCAGGGTCATGGGTCGCGGAGTCATGGGTCGCGGGGGCTTGGGAGCCGTGGCCGCGGTGGCGACGGCCGGCGAGGTCGACGAGGTGACGGTGGCGGTGCCGCTCGCGCAACGTGGCCGCGGTCGAGGCGCCGAGCACGCCGAACAGGCGGCCGGCCAGCGCGGTGGCCACGGTCAGGCCGACGAGGTTGATCCAGCGCAGGCCGGCGAGCGGCTCGCCGGCCGCGACGTTTCCGACGTGGTCGACCATCGCGGTCGGCGTGCGGGCGGCCAGCGGGGAGACGGTGAACGCGACCGTCGCGAGCAGTGCGGAGACACCGCCGGCCAGTCCGATCGCCTGCCAGAGGACGATCGCCGCCCGGGGGCAGCGATGCGGCCACCGCGCGGCGGCCAGAAGGCTCGGCACGGGCCAAGCCAGCACACCGGCGAACAGGGCGAGAAGGGCCGCGGTCGTCATCTCGTCGGCAACGCTACCCCCGGTCGGTGGGAATCTGAACCGTTCGGTCGGGGCCTGTTGTCATGGCATCGGTGCTGTCCGCATCATCCGGAGCCGGCTCGGTCACCGCCACGGAGGTGCCGGCGCCGTCGGCGTCCACCGGATCGGCGAAACCGACGGCGGCGGGCTCCCCGGGCGGCGGTGCCGAGGCGGGCTCGAGCGCGCGACGAAGGATCTCCGCCTCCTCGGCGGAGACCGATCCGACGAAGCGGACCAGCGCCGATCCGCGGTCGTCCGCGTTGCCGAGCGCCTCCATCATCGCCTCGGCCACGACTGCCTCCCGGCTGTCGACCGCCGCGTAGCGGTGTGCCCGCGCGGCCCGTTGCCGCCGCACGAAGCCCTTGCGTTCCAGTCGTTCGAGGACGGTCAGCACGGTGGTGTAAGCGAGATCGCGCTCATGGTCGAGGCGGGCGGCGACTTCACGAGCCGTCAACCACCCGTCGCTCGCCCACAACACGTCCATGACCGACCGTTCGAGGTCACCCAGGCGCGCCATGAGTCAATCCTACGTCGCGTAGAAGTTGTGCGGAGCTGAATGCCCGACGTCGGTGGCGCCTGCTCCATCACAGCCTGCTGACCTGCCTGTTCGCTGGAGCGGCGCGGGCGGTACGGGCGTATCGCGCCGCTGCGGGCCGGTCGGGGCCGTCGCCGACGTCATGCCGGGCCGTAGCTGGAAGGTGGCGTGCCGCAGTCATTCCGTTCCCGTCGGAGGGTGCCGCGGGCGGTGTCGGCGGACTCCGCCCAGGCCGGACGGTGGCCCGTCCCGGCGACCTGGCGGGACCTTTCGCCTGGCTCGTTGCGGTATCGGCTCGGCCTGTTCCGCCCATCCCGCCGACCCGTGCGAGCCGTGGCTGGAACGGACCGGTGCGGCGACCGGCGGAAATCGTCGCGCCGGGCCGGCGTCGATGGCATTCGCCAGCATTCTCCGGAGCGCTGTGAGCAAGTCCGCAGCCACGTGGTGGAATTCTTTACAAAGTCGTGATTATGTGGCCGGGCCGAACGGCTCCCGGGCGGGGTCCGGTTGTTCTCCCGGCGGAGCCGGATATCGCGGCGAACGCGCCCGTTGGTGCCGCCTTTCGGACACCGGATCCGCACTCCCGGCGGCTGCCGGCCGGATCACAGCACAAAGGCGTGGGAAAGGGTCGGCGAACCGCGTATGCAGGTGGTGGGGACGCGCGACGCTTCGCCCCACCGGCCGGCTTCGCGCATGTCGTGGACCTCACGGAGGCGCGACGGCCGACCGGATCAACCCGATACGTACCTTGGACCTTCTACGTTGGGTAGAAGGTCGGCTGAATCCCGGTCGATTTCTTCCCGCGGTCCTTCGAAGGAGCCGTGCGCATGGTTCTCGCCGCCGACGCCGTCGACCTCGCTCGTGCCCAGACGGCGTTCTCCCTCGCGTTCCACATCTGCTTCGCCGTGTTCGGCGTCGGGTTGCCCTGGATGCTGATCTACACGCAGTGGCGGTGGCTCAGAACCGGTGATCCGGTCTGGCTGGCGCTGACGAAGAAGTGGTCGCGTGCCTTCGCCGTGCTCTTCGCGGTGGGGGCTGTCTCTGGAACGGTGTTGTCGTTCGAGTTCGGGCTGCTCTGGCCCGCGTTCATGTCCAAGTACGGCGGTGCCCTCGGGCTGTCGTTCACCATGGAGGGCTTTGCGTTCTTCACCGAGGCGATCTTTGTCGGCATGTACCTCTACGGCTGGAAGCGGCTGTCGGCCCGGGCCCACTGGCTCACCCTGTGGCCGATAGCGATCTCCGGCACCGTGTCGACTCTGTTCATCATCACGGTCAACGCCTGGATGAACTCCCCGCGTGGACTCGTCGAGCGTGACGGCAAGGTCATCGAGGAGAAGCCGCTCGCCCCGTTCACCAGCCCGTCCTTCTGGCCCCAGATCTCGCACATGCTGCTCGCGGCGCTGATGTGCGCCGGTGGCACGGTCGCCGCCATCTACGCGGTGGGCATGCTGCGCGGCCGTCGGGACACCTACCACCAGCGGGGCCTGAGCATCGGCCTCGCCGTGGTGCTCGTCTGCGCGCCGCTGCAGCTCCTCGCCGGCGACTGGGCCGGCCGCAGCGCCGGTGACCACCAGCCGCTCAAGCTGGCCGCGATGGAGGGGCTGTACCACACCGGCTCCAACGCACCGTTCACCCTCGGTGGCATCTACGACGACAAGACCGGCGAGGTCCGCTACGGGGTGGAGATCCCCGGCCTGCTCTCCCTGCTGGAGGGCTTCAGCACCCGGCACGTCATCACCGGGCTGGACTCCGCGCCGCCCGACGAACGCCCGGACGGCACCCTGGTGCACGGCGCGTTCACCGTGATGATCGTCGCCGGTTCCGCGCTGATCGGGCTGTCCCTGCTCACCGGCATCGCCGTGATCCGCCGTCGACGCCGGGGGGAGACACCCCTGCTCCCGACCGGCCGCCTGTGGCTGATCGCCGCAGCCGGAACCGGCCCGGCCGCGGTGCTCGCGATGCTCACCGGCTGGGAGGTCACCGAGGGTGGCCGCCAACCGTGGATCGTCAACGGCCACATGCGGGTCGTCGACGCCGTCACCGGCGGCGAGAGCGCCAAGCCGATCTTCGCCGGCACCCTCGCGCTGTACCTGAGCCTCGCCGGCGCGCTGATCCTGATCCTGCGCAAGATGGCGACTGGCGGCCCCAGCGGCGAGCAGCTTCGCCCGGGCCTGCCGAGCGGCCCGGCCGTTCCCGGCGCCCCCCGGCCGCGCGATGGTGGCGACGGCCAGGGGACCGACCCGACGAAGCCCCGGCCCGAGCAGGACGGCGACAACGACGGCGAGGATGGCAGGTCCGGCTCCAAGGAGTCCGCGCCGGCCGCCGCGCACGACCCCGCCGCCCGCCAGACCGCCCGAGCGCACCAGGCCGGCCCTCGCCCAGGTGGCCCGCAGCCGGTACTCGTCCCTGGCCGCCGTCCGGGTGAGCCAGCCCCCACCGCGGACCCGGCCGCCACCCGTGGCTCCGCCGGCTCCTCCAGTTCGGCCGGCTCCTCCAGTTCCGCTTCCGCGTCCGCCGGCGAACCCGCTCCCGCCGGCGAACGAGCAGTGTCCCCCGCCATCCCGCGGCCGCGTCCCGAGCCGCACTCCGCCGGCACGTCCGGCGGCGGTCGGCCCGGAGTCTCGC
>NZ_JALKFU020000491.1 GCF_023242965.2 Frankia sp. AgKG'84/4 | reverse complement strand
GGGGTGAGCGGGTCGGAGCCGAGACCGTCCGGGGCGCCGAGGGCGGCGATCCGGCGTCCGTCGCCTTCGACGCGGTGCCGCGGGGTGTGGAGGCGGCCGCCGCCCCGGGGCGTCGCGCCCCCGCCGGCCGGCGGCCCCCCGCCGACCGCCGTCCCCGGCGCCGTCCCGGCGAGCGGCGGGACGTGGACCGCCGCCCGAGCCCGAGCCGGAGCCGGAGCCGCCGATCTCGTCGTCGAGACGCAGGGTCAGCGAGATCCGCTTGCGGGGGATGTCGACGTCGAGGACCTTCACGGTCACGATGTCACCGGGCTTGACGACCTCACGCGGGTCGTTGACGAAGTTCTTCGACATCGCCGAGACATGCACCAGCCCGTCCTGATGGACGCCGACGTCCACGAACGCGCCGAAGGCGGCGACGTTCGTCACCGAGCCCTCCAGGGTCATCCCGGGAACGAGGTCGGCCAGGGTCTCGATGCCCTCGGTGAACGCCGCCGTGCGGAACGCCGGCCGCGGGTCGCGGCCGGGCTTCTCCAGCTCGGCGAGAATGTCGGTGACCGTCGGCAGGCCGACCGTGTCGTCGACGAAGTCGGTCGGCTTCAGCGACCGCAGCACCTTCCCGTTGCCGATCAGCGCGGTCAGCTCGCTGCCGGTGGCCGCGAGCATCCGGCGCACCACCGGGTAGGACTCGGGGTGCACGCTGGAGGCGTCGAGCGGATCGTCGCCGCCGCTGATCCGCAGGAACCCCGCGCACTGCTCGAACGCCTTCGGCCCCAGCCGGGGCACCCCCCGCAGCGCTTCGCGGGTACGGAACGGTCCGTGGGTGTCGCGGTGGCGGACCAGGTTCTCGGCGAGCCCGGCGCCGATCCCGGACACCCGGGTGAGCAGCGGCGCCGACGCGGTGTTGACGTCCACGCCGACGGCGTTCACGCAGTCCTCCACCACGGCGTCGAGGGAGGAGGACAGCCGCGTCTCGGCCAGGTCGTGCTGGTACTGGCCGACGCCGATCGAGCGTGGCTCGATCTTGACGAGTTCGGCGAGCGGGTCCTGCAGCCGGCGGGCGATCGACACGGCACCGCGCAGCGACACGTCCATCCCCGGCAGCTCGCTCGCCGCGTACGCCGACGCCGAGTACACCGACGCGCCGGCCTCCGACACGGTGACCCTGGTCAGGGACAGCTCCGGATGCTTGCGGATGAGGTCCTCGGCGAGCTTGTCGGTCTCCCGGGAGGCGGTGCCGTTGCCGATCGAGACCAGGTCGACGCGGTGTTCGGCGGCCAGCCGGGCGAGGGTGGCGATCGAGTCGTCCCAGCGTCGGGCGGGCACGTGCGGATAGATCGTGTCAGTGGCGACGACCTTGCCGGTCGCGTCGACCACGGCGACCTTCACGCCGGTGCGATAGCCGGGGTCGAGGCCCATCGTGGCCCGGCTGCCAGCGGGTGCGGCGAGCAGCAGGTCGCGCAGGTTCGCCGCGAAGACCTTCACCGCGGTCTCCTCCGCGGAGGTCCACAGCCGCATCCGCAGGTCGACCCCGAGGTGCACCTGGACGCGGGTGCGCCACGCCCAGCGGACGGTCTCGGCGAGCCAGCGGTCCGCCGGGCGGCCCTGGTCGGCGATGTCGAAGGCCGCCGCGATCCGCACCTCGTAGTCGGTCGGGCCGGGGGCGGGCGGGGTGCCCGGCTCCGCGGGGGTGTCCGGCTCCAGGGTGAGGTCGAGGATCTCCTCCTTCTCGCCGCGGAAGGCGGCGAGAATGCGGTGCGAGGGCAGTGAGGTGAACGGCTCGGAGAAGTCGAAGTAGTCGGCGAACTTCGCGCCGGCCTCCTCGCGGCCCTCCCGCACCCGGGACACGAGCACCCCGCGTGACCACATCTGCTCCCGTAGCGCGCCGATCAGGTCGGCGTTCTCGGTGAACCGCTCGACGAGGATCGCCCGCGCCCCCTCCAGGGCGGCGCCGGCGTCCGCGACGCCCTTCTCGGCATCGACGTAACCGCTCGCCGTTCCGTGCGGGTCGAGGGCAGGGTCGCCCAGCAGGGCGTCCGCCAGCGGCTCCAGGCCGGCCTCGCGGGCGATCTGCGCCTTCGTTCGCCGCTTGGGCTTGTACGGCAGGTAGATGTCCTCCAGGCGGGCCTTGGAGTCAGCCGCGAGGATCTGCTCCTCGAGGGCGTCGTCCAGCTTGCCCTGGGCGCGGATGGACTCCAGCACGGCGCCGCGCCGGTCCTCCAGCTCCCGCAGGTAGCGCAGCCGCTCCTCGAGGTTGCGTAGCTGGGTGTCGTCGAGGGTGCCCGTGGCCTCCTTGCGGTAGCGGGCGATGAAGGGCACGGTGGCGCCTCCGTCGAGCAGGTCGACCGCCGCCGCCACCTGCCCCGGGCGCACGCCGAGCTCCTCGGCGATGCGCCGCTGGATGGACTGCTGCGGGACAGATGTCGTCGTCACAATCCTTGGTCCGCCCTCTCGTCCTCGTCTGTTGCCATGCACTGTCGGTCGTTCGGGGTCTGCCGGTGGTTCGGGGCCGGACCGGCCAGGAGACGCGCGGCCGGACCCGTGCCGACTGCGAGACTACGGGTGATCACCGACAGCTTTCCGGCCGGCCGGTCGGTCCGTGGTGGGCCACCGGCCTGCTCGAGTGGCCGGTGGACCCGCCGTTGGCCGGCCGCGGCGACCGGACGGTATCCGCCATCGGGCGAGGTCAGTGGGCGTGTCGCGAGATGGTCCGGCGTGATCCAGCGTCATCCGTGCCGTGCGATTGCCGTACTGGCCATATCCCATTGGTGCGACATGACCTATGATGTGCGCGTGTGCATGGGGTGCGGAGCCACAGTGGCAGGACGGAGTCATTCCTCCTATTCTGCCGTTGATCGGCTCGGGCGTGGTGAGGCCACGCCCTGGTCGCCTCCGTCGCGATTGCGGCACCGGGCGGCGCGGTGAGGCCGAACCGCACTCTGGGCGATGCCGCGGGCGCCGCTCTCGGGACCGCCAGGGCTGAGGGCATTCACCACGAAGCATTCACCTACTTCGGTGATGTTGGATTCCTCGGTGCCACCCGGGATTTCGTCCTCGCCGGGTTGGCGGCGGACGAAGACGTGCTCGTCGTGGTCCCCGAGCCAGGAACATCGCTGCTGCGCAGCGCCCTCGGCCGGGCCGTGAAACGCGTCGCGTTCGTCGATATGGCCGAGGTTGGCAAAAATCCGGCGTGCATAATCCCGGTCTGGCAGGAATTCGTTGAACGCGGCGCCGAGCGCGGACGCTCCGTACGCGGTATCGGGGAACCGGTGTGGCCCGGGCGAGTGGCGCCCGAGCTGGGCGAGTGCGTGCTGCACGAGGCCCTGCTGAACGAGGCGTTCGCCGGGCCGCCCAGCTGGCGGCTGCGCTGCCTCTACGAGGCGGGCGTCCTCGAGCCGGCCGTGGCGGACGGGGTGTGGCGGACCCACCCGGTGGTCGTCGATGGCGGTCTCGCCCAGTCCAGTACCCGGTTCCGAACCTCGGGGCACGGCACCTCGGGGCACGGCACCTCGGGGCACGGCACCTCGGGGCCTGCCGCGGTGTGGTCCGGGGAGCCCTGGCCGGACCCGTTCGCCGCGCCGCTGCCGGACCTCGGTCCGCCGCGCGCGGAGCTCGCCTTCGGCCCGCGTGACCTGGGCCTGATCCGCGCGGCCGCGGCGGCTGCGGCGCGCGCCGAGGGCCTGAACTCCGACCGGGTCGGCGACGTCGAACTGGCCGTGCACGAGGTCGCCACCAACAGCGTGCGGCACGGCGGCGGCCAGGGCATCGTCCGGTTCTGGTCCGACGGCGGCCTGATCTGCGAGGTGAGCGATGCCGGCCTGGTCGCCGACCGGCTCGTCGGCCGGCGCCGTCCCGAGCTCGATCTCGGTGGCGGACGCGGCCTCTGGCTGGTCAACCAGCTCTGCGACCTGGTCCAGCTCCGCTCCGCCGAAACCGGCACGACGGTGCGGATGTTCGTGCGAGGCTGATCGCGGGGCGATCGGCGGCGACCAGCCGGGGAGAGGACGCCGATGAGCACACCGGAGCGCCTCCGGGTCGGGCGCGGCTCCTGGCCCGCGGACGGCCTGGGCGGCACGGTGGCACCGGCCGCCGACGGCACCGGCACCGCCGCAGGGCCGGGG
>NZ_JALKFU020000490.1 GCF_023242965.2 Frankia sp. AgKG'84/4 | reverse complement strand
CCGCTACACCGAGCTCGCGCATCCGCTGGCCTGCTCGGAGGACTTCTCCCGGGTGCTCGCGTGGGTCCCGGGCAGCCTGGTCGCGATCGGCGCCGCGGTGGCCGGCGCCGATCCACGGACGGCGCCGTTCAACCACAGCCCGCGGGCCCGCTTCGACGAGACGGTGCTGCCCGACGGCGCCGCCCTCTACGCGGAGCTCGCCACCCGGGCGCTGGCCGCCGCGCCCCACCCGGACGGAGACTGACCTCTGGCGGAAAGCCCCGGCGACCGCGATGGACGGGAATGGCGTACGGCGTGCCATCATGAGATGGCCGGCGGGAACGCTGTCATCAGCGGGCCCGGCCGAGCGAGGACGTGTCGAAAGAACCGACGTCACACCCCGACAACGAGTAGGGAATAAAGATTGAACGATCGGGTGATCTCCCTGGTCCGGGACTATCTGGTCGCGTATCCCGCGGAGGCCGAGGCGTTGACCCCGCTGCTCGATCTGGCGTCCACCGGCTCGCCGGTCACCGCCCGCGCGACGCTGCCCGGCCACGTCACCTGCGGCGCGGTCGCGGTGGACACGACGTTCCGGGTGCTGCAGATCCACCATCGCGTGCTGGACCGCTGGCTGTTCCCGGGCGGGCACGTCGAGGACGAGGACGCCACCCTCGCGGGCGCCGCGCTGCGTGAGCTCGCCGAGGAGACGGGCGTTCACCCCTCGGCCGCGCGACCCTTGCGCGAGCTGCCGATGGACATCGACGTCCACGTCATTCCCGAGAATCCCGCGCGGGCCGAGCCGGAACACACCCATTACGATTTTCGCTTTGTTTTTCAGATTCAGCGGTCGCATTCGCCGGGCACGGTGGATCTGCGCCTCGACGAGGTGACCGACCACCGCTGGCTGCCGGTCGCGGACCTGCCCGGCCCGACCGGCGCGAGGATCACCGCGATCCTCGCCGGCTGAGCCGCTGCCGCCAGCCAGCCGGCGGTCCGGTCCTCAGTCGGCGGTGAAGTCGCCCGCGTGGTCCGCCGCCCAGGTGGCGAACGTCCGCGCCGGGCGGCCCGTGACGGCTTGCACGGTGTCGGTGACCTGGGCGGGAACGCCGACCTGGTCGCGCTGGTAGCCCAGCAGCGCGTCGACGATGCCGGCGGAGCCCGGACCGCCGAAGCGCGCCAGCATCTCGGCGCGCGCCTGGTCCGGGGAGATCTCCGCCAGGCGCACCGGCCGACCGGCGGCCTGCCCGATCAGGTCGAGCTGGTCACGCCTGGTCAGCGACTCCGGCCCGGTGAGGGGATAGCTCGCGCCCTCGTGGCCGGGCTGGAGCAGCGCCAGAACCGACACCGCCGCGATGTCACGCTCGTGGATCGGCGCGGAATGGGACTGCGGGTAGCCCTCGCGCACCACCTCGCCGGCGCGGATCGTCGGCGCCCAGGCCAGCGCGTTCGTCGCGAACGCCCCCGGCCGCACGAAGGTCCACGCCAGCCCGGACGCGGCGATCGCCGCCTCGACGACCGTGTGCCGGCGGGCGATCTCGTTCGCCGCGCCCTCCTGCTCGGCCGACAGCGAGGACAGCAGCACGATCCGTTCGACCCTCGCCGCCGCGGCGGCGGCGAGGACACCGTCGACGCCCTCGGGGGAGGCGTAGAGGAACACGGCGCCCACGCCGTCGAACACGCCCCGGGTCGACTCGGGCCGGCCCAGGTCGGCGCCCACCACCTCGACCCCCGCCGGCGCGTCCACCCGCGCCGGCTCACGGCTGGCGACCCGCACCGGCACGCCCTCGGCCAGCAGGCCGTCGACCACCGCACGGGCGACCGCACCGCGCCCGCCCGTCACCAAAACCGTCATCCGCAACCACGCTCCCGTGTCCGTGCAGGGCACCGATCTGGCGCCCCGATCACCCGGGCGGGAACACCGGCGTCCGCGCCCTGCCCCGCCATCGCGTGGGACCAGCCTTCACCCTGAACACAGGTTGAGGTCAACGCGGCGCGGCGCGTTCCGGCTGGGTCGGCCGAGCCGGAGGCGGGTCAGCCGGGTGAGGGGCCGGGTTCGGCGGGGCCAGGCCCGGCGGGACCGAGCGCGGCAAGTACGAGGCCGGCGAAGCGCCGCCACACCTGCGGGTCCCGGTTGCCGAGGTCGGCCAGGGCATGGGCGCAGCCGCTGCTCAGGATCCGTAGGTCGAGGACGGTGACGTCCGCGCGCAGCGCCCCGCGGTCGCGGGCGGCGACGACGATGCGCTCCAGCGTCTCGAGGGAGCTCATCGTCGCCGCGCGCAGTTCCTCGCGCGGCATCACCTCGGCGAGCAGGACCGGGTCGTGCACGAGCCGCTGGAACAGGTCGTCCAGGAAGTCGCGCAGAGCGAGGTAGGGATCCTCCTGCGCGGCCGCCTGGGCGACACGGGCGTCGACCCAGCGGATCTGGTGCTCGGCGACGGCCTGGACCAGCGCGTCCTTGGTGGGGTAGCTGCGGTAGACGGTGGCCTTTCCGACGCCGGCGCGGGCCGCCACCTCGGTCACGGTGGCGGTGAGGCCCTTCTCGGAGAACACCTCGATCGCGGCGGCCATGATCTGCTCGTGGTTGCGCCGGGCGTCGGACCGGCGCGCCGACCAGTCGCGATCCGCGCGGCCAACCGCACTGTCCGGGAGGGGAGCCATGACAACACCTTGCCCGAGTGACCAGTTCAACTCACGCCGGGTCCGGGTCCGACACCGCGAGGAGGACCCTCGCCGCGGGGCTGGCCTTGGGATCCGTCAGCGGCCCGGCCGGCCTGGGCGCGCGATGAACAGCGCGACCACCGCCCCGCACAGCAGGCCCGCGCCGCCGAGCAGGAACGACTCGGTGAACGCACTGTTCGTCGGCAGCGTCTGGCCGACGGGAACGCTGGCGGCCAGCAGGGTGGCGACGACCTGGGAGCCGAGCGCGGAACCCAGCGCGCGCACGACGGAGTTGACCCCGGTGGCCTGCCCGGTCATCTCGCTGGGAACCGAGGTCACGATGATGTTCGGCACCGCCGCCATGGCCAGGCCGATGCCCCCGAACATGACGATCGTCAGCGCGATCACCGACCCCTCGCTGGCGTGTTCGGCGCCGAGCGCACCGAGGCCGACCGCCGAGACGCCCATGCCGATCAGCAGCACGGCCCGGGAGCCGAGCCAGCGGCTGAGCCGGCCGGCGTAGGCCGCGGTGATGAGCATCCCCACGCAGCCCGGCAGCAGCAGCAGGCCGGCCTGCGTGGCGTCCAGGCCGAAGCCGTAGCCCGAGGACGTCGTGGTCTGGGCCACCTGCGGGACGATCACGAACGCGCCGAACGTGCCGAAACCGATCATCAGCGTCGTGAGGTTCGTGGTCAGCACCGGGCGCCGGGCCAGCACCCGCATGTCGATCAGCGGATCGTCGACGCGGCGTTCGTAGCACCCGAACACGACCAGCACCAGGGCGCCGAGGAGGAACAGGCCGATGGTGCGGGGTGCACCCCAGCCCCAGCTCGAGGTTTCGGTCAGGGCGATGAGCGGGGCGGTGAGGCCGACGGCGAGCAGGACGACGCCGACGACGTCGATCCGGCCCGGGGTGCGCAGGCCGGTGTCCGGCAGGCGCAGCGCGCCGACGGTGGCGGCGCCGGCCATGATGGCGCCGGCCCAGAAGATCCACTGCCAGGACGCGTGGTCGAACAGCAGTCCGCCCATCAGCAGCCCGCCACCCGCGCCGATGCCCAGGATGGCCGAGATCACTCCCAGCGCGCCCGGGCGGCGCTGGGCGGGGAACGTCTCGTGGATGAGCCCGAAGCACAGCGGGAAGATCCCACCGCCGACACCCTGGATGACCCGGGCCACGATCAGCACCCAGATGTTCGGCGACAGCGCCGCGAGCACGCTGCCGGCACCGAAGCCGACGAGCGACACGATCAGCATCCGGCGCTTGCCGACCATGTCGCCGAGCCGGCCGATCACCGGCGTGAGCAGCGCGGCCGCGACCAGGTAGGCGCTGAACACCCAGGACACGTTCCGCGTCGAGGTGTGCAGCGCGCCGCTGAGCTCCCCGAGGCCGGGCACCACCGCCGTCTGGGCCAGCGAGTACGCCGCCGCGGCGAGCGCGAGGACGCCCAGGTTCCCCTCGCCGCGCGGCCCCGGCGCGGTGCCGC